>JAIKVQ010000167.1 GCA_024685565.1 Bacillota bacterium | reverse complement strand
AAAAAAACGGTGGTAAATACACATCACGATGTTACAAAGTTTAATAATGACGCCGATAATGATTACAGAAAACAGGGTTTTTCCTTTAGTGAAAGTAATATATATAATTTTAAAGTAAATGATTACAGGGAATACATAACCACTTGGGAATCGTATCAGCCAAGGTGTCAAAAAAACGAGTATTCTGTTTTGTCGGATAATAAATATCTTCTCTATTTGACTTTTGGTAAGTATATTAAAACACCTAAGGTATATGGGATAATCAGAAAAGGAAGAATAGTTGGCATAGAAAAAGAAGATTTGACGGAAGATAACCTTTACACATTTATTATCCAAAATAACGGTGCAGTAATAAAAGATGCAGAAGGCTGTGACGGATTTAATGTTTATGTTCTGCGTGTTGACGGGGATAAGCTTTGGTATCGGGGAGATGTTGTTGACCAGGCAAAACTTTTAAACATTGTCTCATCTTTTGAAAATGCGGTTATTCAGGAGATAATGCTTCAAGGTGAATTTGAAAATACCCTGTTTCCAAACAGTATAAATACAGTAAGGGTTATTTCGGTAAAAAAGAAAAATTCCGATGAACACGAGATTATCGGAGCTCTGCAAAGAATAGGTAATCAAAAAAGCGCACCTGTTGACAATTTCAATCAGGGCGGCGGAAGCGCACTCATAGACTTGAAAACAGGCAGGCTGGGTAAAATGACCACTGTTTTCTCTGTTGATGAAAACAACAATAGAATTTTTTATTCAAACCACCCTGATACAGGAGCCCAAATTGAAGGAAAAGTCATTCCAAATTGGGACAAGCTTTCATCTACAATTTCCGATATAACAACAAAAATTCCGTTTTTTAAATATATTGCGTGGGATTTTGTAGTTCAAGATGACGGATTTGCATTGATTGAAACAAATCTTAAGTCATCTTTGAATGTGTTCCAGATACACGGCGGACAAAGAAACAAGTTTTTAGGACAAAAATATAAAGAATACGGATATATTGAAGATTAAAATATGGGTGGACAGATGAAAGATAATTTAGGGAAAAAAACAGTCGGCGGAGCATTTTGGCTTTTTATGGAACGTATTTGCGCGCAGCTTGTAAGTTTCAGCGTTTCAATGATTCTTGCCAGATTGCTGCTTCCGGAAGAGTATGGAATAGTAGCTATTGTAACGGTTTTTATTACAATATTTAATGTATTTGTTACGGGGGGATTTTCTACATCTTTAGTTCAAAAAAAAGATGCGGACGATTTAGATTTTAGTTCCGTATTATATTTTGGATTATTTATGGCGGTAATTGCATATGCTGTGCTATATCTTGCCGCACCGTTTCTGAACAAATATTATAATTATGATCAGTTGACGACAGTTTTGAGAGTAATGGGATTACAGGTAATAATCGCATCTGTCAAGTCGGTCTATAATGCCATTTTAACCAAGAAAATGCAGTTTAAAAAATTCTTTTGGGCTACATTTATTGGTACTGTAATATCAGCCGTTGTCAGCATTATTATGGCGTATAACGGATTCGGCGTATGGGCATTAGTCGCACAATATTTATTAAATAGTATAATGGATACTGTTATTTTAGGGCTTGTTATTGCGTGGTTCCCGAAATTCCGAGTTTCATTTAAGAGATTAAAAGGCCTAATTTCTTATGGTTGGAAAGTTTTAGTATCCTCATTGATAGATGCAATTTATAATAACATCAGAAGCTTAATTATAGGTGTTAAATATTCTGCAGCGGATTTAGCTTATTATAACAGAGGAAAGCATTTTCCTGACCTGATAATGAACAATATAAATCAGGCAATAAGCAATGCTGTATTTCCTGCCCTTTCGCAAAAGCAGGACAAAAGGGAAGAGGTTAAATATATCACCAGAATGGCAATTAAGCTGTCCTCATATATGGTTATGCCGCTTATGTTCGGGCTTGCAGTAATTGCACAGCCTCTGGTTAAAATGCTTTTAACAGATAAGTGGCTGCCATGCGTTCCGTTTTTACGGATATTGTGCTTTAATGCGGCACTGATGCCGTTGCAATCGGCAAACGTTCAGGCTATTTTAGCAATTGGGAGAAGTGACATTAACATTAAACTGAATATGCTGAAAAAGGGTATAGGATTATTGATTATTTGTATTTCATCACAAATAAGTGTAATTGCTATGGCGTATGCGGGAATGATTACGGGAGTTTTGTGTTTAATAATCAATGCGTCACCCAATAAAAAGCTGTTTGACTATTCTTTAAAAGAACAAGTTCTTGACATTGTTCCTTATGTAGCAATGTCGTTTATAATGGGCATTTCGGTTTGGTTTATTCAGTACCTGCCGATTATCCCGATTATACAAATTGCATTACAGGTAAGTATAGGTATTGTAGTTTATATATTCATTTCAATTATTTTTAAAGTTGAATGTTATTATAAATTAGTTGCGTTATTAAAAGGATATATTAAGAAAAAATAGTACGATGTTTTCGGAGTGATGTAATGAAAAAATTAGTCATAATAGGTGCGGGCGGATACGGGCAGATGGTTTATGACATTGCTGACCAAAGCGGAAAATACGAAAAGATTATATTTTTGGACGATAATTCTGATTTAGCGTGCGGGAAGTGTGATGAATGGGTGGATTATCTTAATGAATATGATATTTACCCAGCATTTGGCAATAACGAAAAAAGGCTCAGCTTTGTTGAAAAAATCCTGAAGGCAAACGGAAATGTCCCCACAATTATTCACAAGTCGGCATATGTGAGTCCAATGTCAAAAATAGATGTTGGCTGTGTTGTTATGCCAATGGCAGCGGTAAATACAAATACTGTAATTGAAAAGGGCTGCATTATCAATACATCATCAATTATAGACCACGGCTCAATTATAGAAAAGGGCTGTCATATCTGTCTGGGTGCGGTTGTAAAAGCAGAAAACAGAATAAAATCGCTCACCAAGGTGCAAGCGGGAGAAATAATTGAGGACAGAACATATCCTGTATAAATATAAAAGAGTGTGATTTTTCACACTCTTTATATTTCTTAAATAATTTCAGGATTTTCCGTTTGCGCAGGCTCTGCAGGTTCCTGGTTTTTAGATTTTTTTGCAGGTTTTTCGTCCTCTTTAAAATGCACGCCGTCAATATGCACATTTACGCGTGAAACGGTAATCCCTGTCATTGTTTCAACGCTGTTTTTGACATTCTCCTGTATGCTCCACGCAAGCTCGGGAATACGTACTCCAAACTCAACTACTGCATAAAGATCAATTGTTGCGCCCTCAGGCTTTACATCAACCTTAACGCCTTTTTGAGGACTTTTT
>JAIKVQ010000165.1 GCA_024685565.1 Bacillota bacterium | reverse complement strand
TCATCTCCACCAAAAAAATCACGAAAGAAAAAAGGAGAATGTATAATGGAACTGATACAAAGTTTTTCTGTCGATCATACAGCCATAGTTCCGGGTATTTTCGTAAGCCGTGAAGACAGGATAGGAAACAATGTGATAACGACATATGATATACGGATTAAAAGACCTAACAGGGAGCCTGTAATTGATGTGGCTGCGATGCATTCTCTTGAACATATCATAGCCACAACGCTCAGAAATGACCCCGACTGGAAAGACGAAATTATCTATTGGGGGCCAATGGGATGCCTTACGGGATTTTATCTTATTCTCAAGAATAACCGTCCTGCTCAGGAGATTTATGAGCTTATACTTGATGCCTTTAAGTCGGTAAATGATGCAAAAGAGGTTCCGGGCGCTGCACCTGTTAATTGTGGGCATTATCTTATGCACAACCTTGCGATGGCAAAGTTTTATGCAAACGAATTTGCAGGCTATCTTGAAGCCAATGCCAAAAATCCTGAAATTTTTAGTTATCCTAAGTCAAATCGGCTCGCAATAGATGATCAAACGTTATTTTACGATTCATGATTTGAGAAAGCACATAAACTGATTTTGTGAAAATCTCAAAGCACGATTCATCGCCACCATCATATCGGAGTAAGTAATTTTTAACTTGTTCCGATTTTTTTTAATAAATAACGACATTATTTTTCGAAATGGATTGTTGGAAAGTTTGAGTATATAAAAAATACAGCTATCAATGATAACTGTATTTTTCGGTGGTGCGAGTGGTGTTACAGGATTTTGTTGAAAATGCAGTAAAATAAAGGATTATCCCATTATCTATTAAACCCATAATTATTATTCATACTTCCTTTTTCCTTTTTGCTCTTGATTTTTTTAAATTTATGTGGCATAATAACTACTAAGCCTATAGGAAATATATGCTACAGTGTACGCAATGTTACTTGAAACGAAGTTAAAACAAATGATTTACGCAGGTAATGCGGCAACTACAAGAATGAGCAAAACAGCTATTATTATGATAAAACAATATTGAATACGAGCATACTCTGTTCCCCAATTGTGCTTCCTGCAGTCATTGTTCGAGCGATACATGCGGGGTATAAACATTTTTTTGCGAAAGAAGGTATATGTAATGAGTAAAGAAATTTCGCGCGAACAAGCATGGGATTTACTAACCGAATTTAATAAAGACCGTTTTCATTTAAAGCACGCCGTGACCGTAGAAGGTGTTATGCGTTATTTTTCAAAAGAACTCGGATATGGTGATGAAGAAGATTTCTGGGGCATAGTAGGACTTCTTCATGATCTTGATTTTGAGCAGTTTCCGACACAGCACTGCATAAAAGAGCGAGAAATAATGCATGAACGCGGACTTGATGAAAGCCTGATTCGTGCAACAGCCAGTCACGGCTATGCTTTAACGGTCGATATTAAACCGGAGCATGAAATGGAAAAGGTTCTTTATGCGGTAGATGAACTTACGGGACTTATCGGAGCCGTTGCTATTATGCGTCCTTCCAAGAGCGTTTCTGATTTAGAATTAAAGTCAGTCAAGAAAAAATATAAAAATTTAAATTTTGCTGCAGGCTGTTCAAGAGAGGTCATTGAGCGTGGTGCAGATATGCTCGGCTGGAATCTGGATGATTTGATTTCCAAAACAATTTTGGCTATGAGAAGTTGCGAAAGCGTTTATGAAAGTGTTTGATAAATATACACTAATTGCAGGAGAAGTAATAAAGGATTTAGTGAAATGAAATATGATTTTGATACGGTCCATAACCGTGAAAACACCAATTCAATAAAATATAAGCCTCACCCACGTTATCCAAATGTACAAGATATTATTCCGATGTGGATTGCAGATATGGATCTTCAAACTGCACCGGGAATAACAGACGCTTTGCAATCTGCTTCAAAAGACGGCATATTCGGATATACTGAATTTGATGATGAATACTTTGATTTGCTGATAGCATGGAACAAAAAAAGGTTTGGTTTTGATATTCGGCGCGAGTGGATTGTTCCGTGTGAGAGCGTTATGTTCGGTATAGCGGCAACAATAAGAGCTTTGACCGACACAAACGATTCCGTGCTGATTCTTGAGCCTGTATATTATCCGTTTGCCAATGTAATAAAAGACAATAATCGCCGCCTCGTTGTGAGTGAATTAAAGTATGACGGAATGAGATATTCGATTGATTTTAATGATCTTGAGAATAAAATTATTGAAGACAATGTCAAGTTGCTTCTTTTTTGCTCTCCGCATAACCCTGTGGGCAGAGTATGGGACAAGGAGGAACTTAATCGTGTAACTGAAATTTGTATTCGGAATAATGTTATCATAATTTCCGATGAGATTCATTCGGATTTAGTATATAAAAAACACTTCCGTACAGCGTCATTATCAAATGAAGCAGCAGATGTAACGGTATCGGCGGTTTCCGTTACCAAAACATTTAATCTTGCGGGAATAAAAGGTGCTGATTTAATAATAGCGAGCGCAGATATTCGCAATAAAATAAAAAAGGAAATTCTTTCTGTATATTCCGGCGGACCGAGTATTATGTCCGTTGTTGCCGCAAAAGCGGCATACAGATACGGAGAAGCGTGGCTTGAGGAATTATTGCAATATTTGAAAAGCAATGCTGATTATGTCATTGAGAGCTTTGCAAACACAAAAATTAAACCTATTGTACCGGAAGGCACATATTTATTATGGCTTGATTGCCGTGAGCTTGGCTTATGTTCCCATGACCTTGAAAAATTCTTTATTCAAGATTGCGGAGTGTGGATGAATAACGGATTTATTTTCGGAAAAGGGGGAAACGGATTTATGCGAATGGACATAGCCTGCCCTAAAAGCATATTGGAAAAAGCAATATCACAAATCAAAAAACATCTTTAGCGGAGAAATAATATGAGTTCAAATGAAGAAATATCAGTTAAAGACCTAAACAGCTTAAATAATTATATTATCATAGATATTCGTGACGAAATATCGTTTAAATACGGCAGCATAAAAGGAGCAGTCAGTATCCCACAGCGCGATATTTTTAACAGGCTTGATGAACTTGACAGGAATAAATTGATAATCGTTATGTGCAAAAGCGGTATCATAAGCGATACTGTTGCCGATGAACTGCGCGTCAAAGGGTATAATGCCGTAAATCTTAAAGAGGGATATTACGGTTATATGCTCAAGTTGTTTTCCGAAAATGATAAAGCAAAAGATGTTGAACGGAGCATAAACAAAAAGTTTCATAAAGCCATTTGGAGCAAATTTACAGCAGCATTAAAAGAATACGAATTATTACAGGAAAACGATAAGGTTGCCGTCTGCATATCGGGCGGCAAGGACAGTATGCTGATGGCAAAGCTGTTTCAGGAACTAAAGCGGCACAACAAATATCCGTTTGATGTGGTTTACCTTGTAATGGATTCCGGATATTCCCCTGAAAACAGAGAGATTATAGAGAAAAATGCAAGGCTTTTGGATATTCCTATCACCATTTTTGAAACGAACATTTTTGAATCGGTACTGCATATTGAAAAATCGCCTTGTTATATTTGTGCAAGAATGCGGCGAGGTTATTTATACAGCAAAGCAAAAGAACTCGGATGCAACAAAATCGCTCTCGGTCATCATTTTGACGATGTTATAGAAACAACTCTTATGGGCATGCTATATAGCGGTCAAATGCAGGCTATGATGCCGAAACTTCACAGCACAAACTTTGAAGGTATGGAGCTTATCAGACCGCTTTATCTTGTTCACGAAAAAGATATTAAACATTGGCGGGACTATAACGATTTACACTTTTTGCAATGTGCGTGTAAGTTTACCGATACCTGCACTTCCTGCAATCCCGATAATGCATCTAAACGGCAGGAAACAAAGAGAATTATCGCAGAGCTTGAGAAAACAAATCCTCAGATTAAAAACAATATTTATAAAAGTATTCAGAATGTGAATTTAGATACCTTGATAGGATATAAACAAAACGCTATAAAGCATTCGTTTTTGGAACAATTCAGCCAAAAAAATTATGAAAGAAGGAATATTAAATGAAAAAAATTCAAACCGAAAATGCGCCAAAAGCTATTGGACCTTATTCACAGGCGATTGAAGTGGGTAATTTTATTTATACCTCCGGTCAAATACCCATTGATCCGCTTACGGGAAATCTTGCCGAAGGCGGCATTGAGGTGCAGACAGAGAGAGTTATCAAAAATTTAACCGCTGTTTTAAATGCCGCAGGCAGTAGCTTGGACAGTATAGTAAAGACAACCTGTTTTTTAAAGGACATAAATGATTTTGCAAAATTCAACGAAATTTATGCAGAATATTTTACAGGAAAGCCTGCCCGCTCCTGTGTTGAGGTTTCGGCGCTTCCCAAAGGAGCACTCCTCGAAATAGAAGTAATTGCAATAAAAAAATGAATGAAAAAGCAAATACGCCGAAGTGCAGAGGAAAGGAACAGTCATAAATATGAATATTAATCAGCTTAAATATGTACTTGAAATTGCCGCTTCTTCATCCATGCGGGAGGCATCAACGAAATTATACATATCTCAGCCGGCACTTTCTGCCAGTATTCGCGAGTTGGAAGAGGAACTCGGAATACTGATTTTTGAGAGGACAAATAAAGGAATCTCGCTTACGGATGCAGGCAGAGAATTTCTTTCTTATGCAAAGAAAACCGTTGGACAATATGAAATTCTTGAGGAAAGGTATCTGAATAAAGATAATAATAAAGAACACTTTTCTGTTTCCACACAGCACTATAATTTTGCTATTAAAGCATTTACCGAATTGATAAAAGAAATGGATCCAGACAAATTTGTTTTTTCTATTCACGAAACAAAAACAAAAGAAGTTCTTGAAGATGTCAGAACTTTAAAAAGCGAAGTAGGAATTATTTCATTCTCCGGCTCCAATGAAGCGGTAATTAAAAAAATTTTCAGAGATTATCAGTTAGACTTCACTCCGCTTATGAGAAGAGAAACATATGTTTATGTCTGGAAAAATCATCCGTTTGCAGGCAAAAATGAGATTTCCATTAATGAAATGCAAAAATACCCATGCATAGCTTTTGATCAAAGCGATGACAGTAATTTTTATCTTACGGAAGAAGCTATGGCGGATTATTCATTTAACAAAATGATCAAATCTGATGATAGAGCGACAACGATGGAAATTATTGCAGGTCTTGAAGGATATTCAATAGGATCGGGAATGCTTTCCGAATCGGATGCAATACTTAAAGGACTTGTAGCTATAAAACTAAAAGAGGAGGATCCGCTTACCATAGGATATATAACCGGAAAAGGAAATGCCATGTCGGTTTATGGAAAAGCGTACATTGACAAACTTCTTAAATATAAAGAAATTTGAATTTGAAAAACGATTTTTACACAGATGAGACTTTTGTGCGGTGCGGCTGCAATAACCAACACTTATCACCGATAATAAAAACGAACGAATTTACAAACATCTCCTTTTGTGCTATAATGCATATATAGAAAAAAGGAGGCGTAAGTAATGTTCAGACCGGAAACCAACAAACAGAATTACACGATGTGTTGTCGAATGCTTATTTCCCGGGCATATAATATGGCTGGGGCGTTCGATTGTTCGTGTATGCGCCTCATAAAAAGGTGACATGGATTTTTATATCTGCACTGCCATTTGCCCGGGAGCTTACAGTTAAGCCCCCGGCTTTTTATTGCTAATCTTTCTGAACATAAGAAGGAGTCTCTGCGCTATTAGTCAATGAAACATGGCCGTGATATAGTAATTAGTACAAGGATTATACGAGAGAGAGTGTGTTTACCATGAAAAGTTTATATGATGATAATTTTCAAGAAACAATATTGAACGCAACATTACCGATTATTGCAGATATTTATTCGGACGGATGTGTAAGCTGTAAGTATATTTCTCCGATTTTAGCGGAAGCGGAAGATGCATACAGGGGCAAAATCAGCTTTTTTAAGTTGAACGCCGCATTCAATGAGAAAATACCGGCTAAGTACAATGTGCTTTCCGTACCCACATTGTTGTTTTTCAACGATAAGGGAGAGTTTTTGAAATCAGTAACCGGATTGAAGTCATACGAAGAACTGGAAGATAAGATAAAGGAGATTTTTAAATGATAAAAATCAAGCAGACAGATTTTGAAGAAATCGTAAGATACGCGAAATCACATTTACCTGAAGAAGCGTGCGGACTCATAGGCGGAACTGTACATGGCGGTGAAAAAATTGTTGAAAAAATATATTATCTTGAAAATACGGATCATTCCAAAGAGCATTTTTCGCTTGATGTAAAACAACAGCTTACAGCTATAAAGGATATGAGAGCAAAAAATCTTTTGCCGCTCGGGAACTTTCATTCGCATCCGGAAACACCGGCAAGGCCGTCGGAGGAGGATAAAAAATTTATTCTGGATAAAAACGCAAGCTATATGATTTTATCGTTAGAGTACGAGCCAACACTCAAAGCCTTTGTGATTTCCGATGAAGGAATAACAGAGGAGCAAGTTTTAATAATATCGGAAGGGTGAAATAATATGAATTTAAATATCAG
Organism: Bacillota bacterium; assembly: GCA_024685565.1. GTDB lineage: Bacteria > Bacillota > Clostridia > UBA1381 > UBA1381 > UBA1738. The sequence goes on along the minus strand of JAIKVQ010000165.1, from coordinate 7,836 downwards.
CGGAACGCAAAAAAAATACGAGGACGGAATAACTCTTGCTTATCTTGTTGAAAAGGAAAAAATACAAACACCGCAATATGTTACGGCATCGGTCAATGACGAGTTTTTCAGTGCGTCTGATTTTGAAAATGTAACACTTAAAGACGGAGACAACATCGAATTTCTGTATTTTATGGGAGGTGGCTGCTGATGGCACTTTCAGGAGAACAGATAGAAAGATATTCAAGACATTTGATTCTTAAAGATGTCGGTGTCAAAGGTCAAAAAAAATTACTTGAAAGCAAGGTTTTGATTATCGGAGCAGGGGGACTCGGCGCACCTGCCGCACTGTATCTTGCCGCTGCCGGAGTCGGAACGATAGGTATTGCCGACGCGGATGAGGTCGACCTTTCAAATTTGCAAAGACAAATCATACATTCCACGCCCAATATAGGCAAATCCAAGGTGCAGTCTGCCAAAGAGCGTATAAACGAGCTTAATCCCGATGTTACGGTCAATACGTACAGGACATTTATCAAAGCCGATAATATTTTGGATATTATCTCAGACTATGATTTTATTATTGACGGAACAGATAATTTTCCTGCCAAGTTTTTGATAAATGATGCGTGTGTTATTGGCAAAAAACCTTTTTCGCATGCGGGGATTATTCGCTTCCAAGGACAACTAATGACTTATGTTCCGGGCAAGGGACCTTGTTATCGCTGTATATTCAAAGAGCTTCCTCCAAAAGGCGCAATACCGACTTGTAAGCAGGCAGGGGTTATAGGTGCTATGGGAGGAGTTATAGGCAGTCTTCAGGCTATGGAGGCAATAAAGTATATTGTCGGAACAGGTGAGCTTCTTACAGGTTATTTGCTTACATACGATGCGCTTAAAATGGAATTCAGAAAAATAAAACTGCCGTCGGCGGTAAAAGATTGCCATGTTTGTGGCGAAAACCCGACGATACTTACACCGTTTGACTATGAACAAACACAATGCGACGGAATATAAAAAATCAAACATTCCATTACGGATGATTTGCGGTTATTGAGGGAATGAAAGAAATGAATTTAAACACTCAGTTTCTACATGGAAATTTTAAATGTGAAGACAAAACAGGAGCAACGCTTGCTCCAATATATCAGTCAAGTGCATTCGGCAAATCAAGTGCAGAAGAAATTGAAAAGATATTTAATAATGAATTACCCGGGTTTGCATATTCAAGGATATCAAACCCGACTACATTCGCATTTGAGCAGCGTATCGCGTATATTGAGAAGGGAATTTCCTCTACCGCCACATCATCCGGTATGTCGGCTATTAGTATGACATTTCTGAATATTGTTCAAAGCGGAGATGAGATTATTTCTACGACATCAATTTTTGGCGGTACTCTTGACTTATGGAGTGATTTGAAAAAAATAAAAATAACCGTAAAATTTGTTGATGAAATAACCGAAGAAAACTTATCGAAAGTTGTATCTTCAAAAACCAAAGCGGTATTTGCCGAAACAATAGGTAATCCCAAATTAAATGTTACCGATATAAAAAAAGCGGCAGATGCGGCACATAAGTTTAATTTACCGTTTATCTTGGATAATACCGCTGCAACACCGTATCTTGTTACAGCAATTCCTTTAGGTGCTGATATTGTTATCAATTCAACATCAAAATATATTAACGGTCACAGCAATTCCATAGGCGGCATAATAACGGACGGTGGGAAATTTGATTGGAATAACGGAAATTACCCGTCTCTTGAAAAATATAAAAAATACGGTAAGCTTGTCTTTAGTGCAGCCTTAAAAAATGATACTTTGAGAAATTACGGTGCTTGTATAAGCCCTCAGAATTCTTTTTTAAACTCAATAGGCTTGGAAACACTCGGACTCAGAATGGAAAGACATTGTGAAAATGCACTTAGGCTCGCACAATGCATGGAGAATAAACCGGGAATACATTCTGTTAATTATCCTCTGCTCGATACAAATCCTTGGCATGACATAGCCAAAAAACAATTCGGGGGCAAAGGCGGAGGTATTTTCACGATGAGATTATACACAAAGCACCGTGCATTCGAATTTATTGACAGGCTTAAATACGCAATTATTATAACAAATATCGGCGATACAAAAACTCTTGTAGTTCATCCTTCGTCTACAATATATGCGCACAGCGATAACAGGACAAAAGAAAAAGCCGGAGTTTACGACGATATGATACGGATAAGCGTCGGTATTGAGGATATAGATGATTTGATTTCGGATTTTACGGATGCTCTTGAATATGTAAATACAAAATACGGAAATGAGGTATCAGAATGAGCAAACTTAATGAATATGCAGATAATCAAAGAAAGATAAAGCCTTCAGATATTGATAAATTGGATTTTGAAAATATCATATTGTTGGATCTGAGAGAGCAAGACGAATATATTGTTTCAACATTGCCGGGTGCAGTCAACATTCCGATGAGTGACATAGGCGCAAAGATAAACAATTTCCCCAAAGACAAGCAAATACTGGTGTTTTGCCGTGAGGGAGACTGGAGCGAAGAGGTTTTGGAGCTGCTTTTGGATGTGGGATACGATGCGTATGAATTGGAAGGCGGCTTTAACGCATACAGAAATCAGACAAAGACTTCTGAAAGACAAGAAGAAAAAGCAGAAGAAAGTACCGAACAAAACAATAATTATTTTCTTGACGCGAGAGGATTGAAATGTCCAGGCCCTATTGTGAAAACAGGGGATAAAATCCGAAGTATTGAAAACAATGCGGTTTTGACAGTCATAGCCGATGAGGCGGCTTTTTATTCGGATATTCGTGTTTGGTGCGATAGGACCGGAAATACACTCCAGGATCTTTCAAAAAAGGGCCAAGAAATAACGGCTGTAATAAAAAAGAGCAACACTCCTCCTGCTATGAATACATCGTCCGATTCCGGAAATGACAAAACAATGGTTGTTTTCAGCGGCGATCTCGATAAAACGATAGCTGCATTTATTATTGCCAACGGAGCTTTGGCAATGGGAAGAAAAGTTACAATATTCTTTACCTTTTGGGGACTTAATGTTTTAAGGAAAAGCGAAAAGGTCAAGACTAAAAAAAGTCTTATAGAGAAAATGTTTGGTTTTATGATGCCGAGAGGAACAAAAAAGCTTGGTTTATCAAGAATGAATATGGGTGGCGCAGGCGCAAAAATGATTCGTGCCGTAATGAAATCAAAAGGTGTAGATTCACTTGAAGAATTGATTGAACAGGCTATAAAACACGGTGCCCGTATTGTCGCTTGCCAAATGTCAATGGATATTATGGGAATAAAAAAAGAAGAGCTTATTGACGGAGTAGAGCTTGGAGGTGCCGCAACATTTTTAGGTTCCGGAGAAAATTCCGACATGAGCCTTTTTATATAGCTATAACAAATACTTATAACCAAAGATAAATAATACCAAATTGTCAGATATGTTTTTATGTGTTATAATATGTATATAACCTACTAATTCCATAGGTTAGGTATGTTTGAAAGAGGGTGGCTCAGTATGACACATTTATATAAACGATGTCAAATGCGAATGTGTAAATTAACAGTAAATCGTAATAAAAAAATTTAAATAAAAGAGGTAAACAAAATGAAAAAAATCATCAATATATTATCTGTAATAACAATATTCGCATTATTATTAAACATTACACCTGTATTTGCCGCATCCAACGCAAAAACATATACAGTAACGCTGCAAACGGACAGCAGAGTCAAATATAGTGGCGCAAAAGCTTCATTCACCATAAAAAGTACTGCCTATAAGAGTGTATATGCAAAATTAACGGCATCGGCAGAAAAGGATTATTATATAGAGGGTATAAATGAATATCCTGAAAATTCAGCCGATATAAAGTATAATCAAAAGACCGGAGAAGTTTTTATAGAAAATGTGAAGAATGATTTTACGATCATTCCGCAGGTGAAAATCAAATCCGTACCGTCAAGTCTTGATGTTTCATATGATTTTATTGAAGGCGGTATATACAGTGAATCAAACCCTGCCGCAACAATTGTATTTACGGCAAAGGTAAGTGATTCCAACGGCAATCCGGTACCGGATACCGAAGTGTATTTCAAACCGTATTCAAATGAAAGTTATACAAAGACTCTGAAAACCGACTTGTACGGAACAGTAACGGCTAAATATTCATATGGTCTTGAAAAAGGCAAAAATGCAGACTTTGAAGCAAAATTTGCTTTAGACAAATCGTTTTCACAAATAGTCAAGAACATCTCATTCAGTGTTATTCTTCAAAAGAAATCCGATCTGGAACTCTATACAAATCAGGTGTTTGCATCGCCTGCAAATAAAAAAAAGGGCAAAGTCAGCGGTGTTAATCCCAACTATGAATATTTCACGGGCGTACTGCATCAAGCAGCGATAAATACAGCATCCGGCGAATGGATAACGCCGAAAAAAGGAGAAATTGACGGCTTGGCTCCCGGACAATATGCGTTAAGATTCAAAGAACGCCAAGAGGGTAATACAATATATTTACATTCGGATTATGATTATTTTACGATAGACAGAGCTATCTGGACAGTGACTTTAAACGCAAGTGATGAAGTCAATGCCGACAATGACGAACTTTACGCCGGTCCGGGTGGAGATGTGTATTATTATATAAGCGTTGCTGACGGATATGCTATATCGGATTATTCGGTAAATAAACCGAAATATATTAATAGCATTGAGTATGATGCAGACGGCGGCTATATTCATATCAGCGGTATAACCGGCAGTATAATATTGAATATTACAGCAGAGGAATTGTAAAAATTTCAATATACCCAAAATGCCGACAAGGTGTTTTGGGTATATTTATAACTAAATAGTAATTTGGAGGAAACAATATGAAAAAAAATAATATAATAACAGCATTCCTGTTTGCTGGTTTTATGATAACCGTTTCGGGGCTGACTGCTTTTGCAGCTACATATACAACAGATTTACCGGAAGATATAACATGGTACACATCTCTTTCCGGTACCACTACAACAGATGCAGTAGTCCTTTCTACAAGCTCTACAAAATCACTTTATTCGCAAGCTCCCGACGGAAGATATATAGACAGGGTATATATTACATATAATGACGGCGAAACACCGGATGCGGATGCAACAGTTACATATGACGGTGCAAGGAAAAGATATACCGTAAAATTTCCTAAGGTGAGCGGTGAGGTAAAAGAAATAGCGGTTGTCTTAAATGATACTGAAAATGTGTATTTGCAATATACAAATGTTGAGGATATAGGCACAGATGAAGCTTCATCATACAGAGGTTATAAAATTAGCATATATGGCACACTTGAAACAATCGACGGCTCTCCTGTAACGGATGTTGCAGTAGGCGCAATAATAGCGGGCAGAACTGTCAAAGTTTCATCTGACGAATCGGGAAATATTATACTAACATCAAAGTCCATAATTACCGCAAACACAAGTGTTTCTGTTTATTCCAATTCAAAGGAATATAATATTGCAGATAACGCTCTTGATATTGTTGTACCTTCAAGGCTTTCTAATGGAATATTCAGCGTGACGGATTATATTAAAGATAATACAACAGATGAAAGCGAGGACGATACATACGGCAGCATAACAATAAACGATACTTCAAAATCATATGTTTATTCGGTTAAAGATCCAAACCAGAGTCCGTATAATGCCGAGATTAAAAATATTGAAAATAATGTGATTACAGATCTTACCGATGGTACATACTATATACGCTCAAAGCCGTATTACGATAATGCCGCAACAACCTATTATCTTGCGTCAGAAGCAACAAACGTAACTGTAAATAAAAGCACCTATGAAACCGTAACCGTTAATTTTACTGCAGGTAAAAATGTTACATATAGTTTGGAAAAAGACGGGGAGAGTATATCATCACTTACTTTTGCCGCTGTAAAATCACAATCATCTTCAATGGACGGAAGCGTTGATGTTTACTATGATGTTGATGAAGGGTATATTCTCGATGGATTTAATGTAAACTCCGCTTCGGGTACAGCCAACGTATCATTTAATGACGGAATACTTACAATTTCCGCACCGACAACAAAATCATTTTATATTGCGGCAAATACAAGGCAGGCAGGTGCCCCCACACAAATAGGAGCTTTGAATTTAAGCGCTCATGAGGACAGCAAAAGCGGAAACAGTGCGCTGATCATTTCCGGCACATTATTATCAGACGGCAGTGGTATAAGTGGTAAAACGGTTACACTCTACAACGGTTCTTCAACACTTCTTAATGCAACTACCGACCAAAACGGAGACTTTAAATTTGAAATTTCAAACCCGGTTGTCGGCAATTATGCATTTTCGGCAGGCTTTAAGGGCGACGACGATTATGATAAATCAACATCCGATACTCTTAATGTAACGGTAGTAAAGCCGGAGGCACCGCAAATTACACATGTTATAGGTACATCCGGTAACGGTGCAGCAGACGGGAGCCTTGAAATTGTAAGCGATTTGCCTGATAATGCCGAATTTGAGTATAATAAGACAAGGAATCCCGATGCCGAATACAGCGGAACTTCCTTGCTTGATTTACAGAAAGTATCAGGAAAAAACGCCGATAGTTTAAGCGCCGGTAAATATTATGTAAGAAATGCGACGTTCATCAACGGTAATACATTCTACTTACCGTCTTCTTCTACCGAAATTTCAATTGCATCGGCTCCTTACACGGTAACACTGAACAGAAGCGGAGTTGAGTGGAATGATGAAGACGGGAATTCTGTTCAGCAAATAACTGTTCGTGTGGGAGAAACAAAAACCGTAAGACTTGCAACAAATTATGATACATACGACATTCTGCCTCTTGAATATGATACTGAAAATGCCGAAATAACATATGATGCAAGCACGGGAACAGTTACATTGTCAGACTTAAAAAAATCCATCTCTGTTAATGCTGTCGCTATCAAAAAAAATTTTAATTATGTTACGGTAAAAACAAATGAAAACATAACAGTGAATGATAATATTGTAAATGGTAATGTCCAGGCTTCAATTTACGGAAGAAATTCAGATCCCATCAATGCCGTAGCAATATTGGCGGCATACAGTAATAACAGATTGGAATTTTCAATAATTAATGATATAATCCTTCAAGGTTCAAAAACCGATGTTGTCTTTGACATTGATAACGAAAGTGTAAACACATACGATATTGAATATAAAATATTTATATGGGATAGTTTAAATTCAATTCAACCGTTAACTGAATAAATTTATTCTTGATTATTAAGGGAGCAGTTTGCCGGTAACGCGGACTGCTCCATTGCCGATAGTAATAATATGAATTTGTGCTGTGAAAATTGCAGAGCGTAGTTCAATAAATGCGTCAGCCGCAGGAAATCAAAGAGTATGAATTTAACAATCATAAGTTTATTGTTGAATCAGCGTACAACGATAATGGATTAGAGGACATAGGAAGCATTCTGAAAAGAATGATAGAAAAACAAGCGCTGTTTTTGGAGGAGAATTGCTATGAAGAACAAAACAAGAGATAACACCGCTTCACTTTATCTAAGCATAAAACAAAAGTAGTCTTATAGAATCTCAAATCCTATAAGACTACTCGTAATGGTCGGGATGACAGGACTTGAACCTGCGGCATCACGCCCCCCAGACGTGTGCGCTACCAACTGCGCTACATCCCGATAAAAACACTTTTCTTATTATACATTAGTTTTTTTTAAAAGTCAAGGAATTTCCCATATAAATTTTTGTTATCTTAATGTAATATTGTAATAATTTATTTTTTCATAATTAAATATAAAATTTTTT
>JAIKVQ010000145.1 GCA_024685565.1 Bacillota bacterium | reverse complement strand
AGCGACTGAATAGATATCAGCGGTTTTCTATCGGTAGGGAAATGCAGTGCGCTATAAAGGTAGCTCACGGAAAACAATAAAAAAGTCACCAATCACAGTATGTTTCTGCGATCCGGTGACTTTTCTTTTTCTGACGATCAGACTATTTTCTCAAAAACCATTGTAGCCTGGATTCTGTCGCCGCCCATAAGACCTTTGCTGCCGCCGTTTGAGGTTGTGATCGTGTGCAGACGGTAGCCTTTGCTTGCCTGGTCGTTGATAACCCGTTCAAGCTCTATAAGGTTGCCTGAGCCTGTGCCGAGGAACTTTTCCTTTAAAGTCACCTGCAAAACGACATACTGCAGGTTTTCGCATGAAGCGGTTGAATAGGTTGATTGATCGCTGTAATCCATAAATGATACCTCCAAATCTTAATGTAATAACATTATATAAAATTTTTTCATTTCTGTCAATGGGATTTGAATAAACCGGCGCTGACATTACTGCATTTTGAAGTGATTTTTGCTTTGTCTTTTTACTGCAAAAAGGTACATATTTGCCAATTGTTACACACTTTTCTCTATCTTTAAACGATTGGAGCGGACGGCAAGGCGACGGTTATCCTGACACGCAATTATTGTCGGTTGTCAAGAGAACCGTCCCTCTGACACTTCCAGAAAACTTTTCGCAGTCTCACACAAAAATTTTTGCGCTACCAATTTTCAACAAGTTGCAGAGCAAAATTATTTATGGTATCCTCTTTTACGAAGCAAATCTAATATTACATCCGGATTATTACATGTAATCAGCTCTGCTTTGTTTGCAATTGCAAGCTCTACACCTTCTTCATCCTTTACTCCTGCACCTGCCCATGTTTGAATATTATATTTATTCTTCATCTCAGCAAATTCTTTTTGGGAGGCAATATAAGAGGAAATATAATCATTATCACCAAACATACACACACAATATCCGTACGAATATGGGTCAATTGTACACTCACCCATATGCTTGATCGGATAATAAACATGCTGTTTATATTTGTTTCCATATTTTTTGTATATGTATTCATGGAGCTTACCACTCCATGTATTTATAACGCATCTCTCCGTATAACCATATTCATCGATTATCTTCAAAACTCTGTCACATACACTATATGAAATTTCTTCATTACCGTTATTAGGATATTCTTTGAGCTCAACATCTATTGTCATTTCAGGCAAATCCTTTACAAGCTCCATAAATTCTGTAAATGTTGGGATCCTGCACCCAATAAATTCTTCACCTTTTTTTACACCTGCATCTAAGGCTTTTAACTCCTTAAGTGTCATTTCCCGCACCTTGCCACTTCCATTGGTAGTTCGGTCAACAGTACCATCATGCATAAGGACAAGCTCTCCATCCTTTGTTATGCGTATATCCGTTTCAAGCTGGTCACAACCCAACTCAATCGCTGCTCTAAAAGCTTCTATTGTATTTTCAGGGAATTTTTTTGATCAGCCGCGATGTGCCGCAACATAAATATTTTTTGTGCTTTGTTTCAAATAGTTAATCATTTTATCTCCACCATACTTTCTGTAATTAGTCTAAAATTGCGTCTTGTTCTCTAAGAATTGTCTGCAGCTGATCAATATTGACGTTTTCCGGTGTACAATTGTCGGTTACAGCCAATCCAGCAGCAACGCCCGCCGCCTGTCCCATAGCCATTACACAAGGCATACAACGGAGTCCGCCTGCTGCCTGCGACTCACAGGATATTGTTTTTCCTGCAACAATTAAATTATCACATCCATCAGGAATAAGGCTTCTGTAAGGGATATAATACCTTTCTGCAACTTCAATTTTGAAATTACCCGATTCCTTATCGCTTCTGGGATGAACATCCATTCCATAGCCATAAGTTGCTATACGGTCGTTAAATTTTGTTCCGTTTGTAACATCGCCAACCGTAATTTTGTATTTTCCTGCAATATGACGACTTTCGCGTACACCAAGAACAGGTGCAACCTGTGTAATTTCTGCTTTTTCAAAACCTCGCGTTTTATCGCGAAGAACTCTATATGCATCCAAAACTTGCTTTCTCGCTTTTATATGTGCATTTGTCATACTTTCTGAATTGGTTGCATCTACATCAAACACACGATAGTGATTAACCTTGTATCTTCCGTCTTGAGGGGTTCTGTAAGCTTTAACGGGTATTTCGGGGCGTTCAACGTAGCCTTCATCCTCTACACCACTTACCTCAAAGAACAGAGTAGCAGGCTGTGGCACGTTGCTTTCTTCTTCACCTCTATATGTATATACACCCGCGGCTGCTGCCACATCTGCAGTTCCCGTACAATCAATATAAACATCAGCATCAACTGCAACAAGTCCCTCGAGCGCCGAAAGAACAACCTTCTGTATTTTACCATTTTTGCAGATACAGTCTACAAAACGAGTGTACAGCATGACACTAACACCTGCGTCCTGTGTCATTTTGTCAAGGACAATCTGTAGTGCGAATGAATTAAATGCAGTGACATGTCTGTGGTATCTTCCGATCCAGGATGTATGAATACTTGGCGAATCGAGTTCTTCCGGTTTACATACTGCGTTGTACTCCGCGAGTTTTTCAACTATTCTTCTGAAAAGTCCACCAACTACCGGAGTGTCGCCCTCACGGTCATAGCAAGTCATAAAAGGACCTACCAAACCCGATGTTGCCATACCGCCAAGCATTCCCGTTGTTTCAACCAATAATACACTTTTTTTTGACTCCGCAGCTCCTATGGCAGCACATACACCCGCAGGTCCGCCACCCAAAACAACTACATCAAAATGTCCATAATACGGTATTTCCTTAGTAAATGGTATGCTTTTTTTCATAATTGTGCCTCCTTTATAAATGTAAATCTTTCCCACGGAATATTTACTTCTTTATTATTGCTTATTATTTCATCTATGTGTAGCAAAAGAGGAAAATCAGCTTTATCAAGGATGCCTTTTTTGATATTAAGTTTTACTGCTCTTGCAACTCTCTCCGCAACAACGAGGGATTCTAAAGTTACTCCGTTTAATTCAGCTTTTGCTTGGTCAATATTAAGCCCCTTACCCAGAAGAATACCAACAAGACGTGTGCGGCCACCGTAAACTGTAACATAAAGGTCTCCAACACCGACACAGAGATTATCGAGCGTCAAAGCGTTCTGAAACTGTAGTAGTTTATACATTTCTTTTGTTGCCTGACCAAACACTGCCGCCTGAGAGTTAAAATGAAGTTCATCATTTCCAAAGGTCTTCTGATTAAGTCCGATTGTGAGCGCGATGCCGAGTGCGTAGCCGTTTTTTAGTGCAACTGCACTTTCTATACCCATAACATCGGTTGTGATGCTGATATGATAATAATCAGTCTGCATAAGTTCTTTAAGATATGCAAGCGTTTTTATATCATCACCGCAAAAAGCAACCTCAGTCTGGTCATGTGCTACAAGCTCATAGCTTGTACAAGGTCCGCCTATTGCGTTAAGTGAAAGCTTTTTGCCAATTGATTCAAGTTTTTGTCTCCATACATCGGGATATGTCAAAAGCTTTCCTTCAGATGTGTCCATGAGTCCTTTAGTAACTGTTAACACAGGAATATTTTCAGGAATCAATGGAAGCACATTGTCTGCAAACCATTCTACCCCAAAGCTGCTAACACCACCAATAACAACATCCGTACCGTCAATCGTTTCCGATAACCGTTCTATCTGATAAAATTCTATCCCTGCGGGAAAATCTTTTTCAAATTTCGGATGTCTGTTGTTTTTTATGCAACAGTCAATAATCTCTCTGTCTAAATGTGTTCCCACAACTCTTACCTTGTGTCCGTTTTCTCTTGCGGGAAACGCCAGTGCGCTTCCCATCATTCCGGCTCCAACAATTGTTATAACTGCCATTTTCATTTACATCCTTACAAAAATTGAAAATACTTGAAACTTTTTGAAAATTCCTTTATAATTATATTATCAACTCAAGCAGGAGTCAACCGTTGGTGCTGATATTGAAATATTTTCAAACTTTTTCACAAAGGAGCATAATATGGTTATATACGAACGGCAAGAAACAATTCTGAATTATCTGAAACAAAACAGATTTTCTACAATTAAGGAACTTTCAAAAATTGTATGGTCGAGCGAATCATCTGTAAGAAGAGATATAAAAATTCTTGAGCAAAAAGGTTATGTTAAGCAGATATACGGCGGTGTCGTTTCGGCAGAATACGAAAACAATGTTGTTCCTGTAAATTTAAGAGATTCTTCCAACGCTTCAATAAAGGAGGACCTCGCAAAAAAAGCCGCAAATTATATATTTAACGGTGCAACAATATTTATGGACGGTTCTTCTACCGTAAGGCGAATTATAAAGTATATCGGCAAATTCAAAGACCTTAAAATAATAACAAATAATCAACGAATTTTTTCCGAATGTATTCACTCTCATATAAAACTCTACTGTACAGGGGGACTTTTTGACAGTCAAAACAGCATCTTTTTCGGCAACACTGCTGAAAACTATATCAACCACACAAGTGCCGATATTTTGTTCTTCTCAAGCCAGGCAATTTCAAATTGCGGCGAGATAAGTGATATATCTGAAGAAGAAACCTCGCTGAGAAAGGTTATGCTCTCCCGCTCAAAAAAGAAAATCTTTCTTTGTGACTCATCAAAATTAGGACTTCAAAAAACGTTTACTTTGTGCAACAAAGACGAAGTGGATTTGATAATATGTGATAAATCGCTGCCTTGGGAATAGGCAGGAAATGTAATAAATCCTGTTTCATTACATATGGTAATGCGTAAAGTATTGTGTAAACCTCAAAATCAAGTAAAATAGAAATAACTGATTTTGGAGGTTTTAATAATTATGGCAAGAAAAGACAACAGCAAATTAAAGGAACTAATCGCAGAATACGGAATCAAGGATCTTAATGACGTTCATGAATTCGTAAAAATGTTAACTGTGGAAACAATCCAGGCAACACTCGACAGTGAGCTTGATAATGAGCTCGGTTACAGCAAGTATGACTACAAAAACAAACATACTTCAAATAGCAGAAATAGCTATTCCCCGAAAACTGTTCAGGGTAGTATGGGAGAGGTAGAAATTCAAGCACCCAGAGACTGTGACGGTGAGTTTGAGCCATCCGGACGAGGGGACGGTTCTCTCGTCATGACTGTATAAATTCCAACCTATCTATGTTTAAACGTCCGAAAATTGTATATTCAGAACGAATTTATTCTGCATAAAAAGAAATCACACTTGCTGGTATACAAATGTGATTTCTTACGTGCCTATCTACTACCAAAAGGTACTATATTTTATACCCTCTTTCCTCAGAATATTCGGAAATAACTTCAGTAAATATCGGAAAATTCTTA
>JAIKVQ010000140.1 GCA_024685565.1 Bacillota bacterium | reverse complement strand
AATCAATGCCCTGATACACAGGGTGAAGTTTGATACCTTTAATACCAAGAGCCTTTATTCTTTTTATCTCACTTTTTGCACCTTCAAAATCAGGATGCATTGCTGCAAAATAAATAAGTACTCCATTGTCATTTTTTTGTGCAGAAATATCGTTTATATGCGGAATTTTTTCGGGATTTGTTGCAACGGGCAAAACAATGCTTTTACTTATACCCAAGGATTTCATAGACGATAAAAGTTCATTTTCCGTACCGCCAGTGAATGCCTTGGTATGTGAGGCAAGCTTTAGCTTTTCAATTGCCATGTGTGCAATTTTTTCGGGAAACGTGTGCGTGTGAAAATCTATAATCATTCTTTTTTCCTCCCTGCAAAATGAACTGTTAAGCAATATACCGCAATTAACGCATAAACCGTTGCAGTTGTTACAAAAAATTCACGCTTTACCGAAAGCCCAAAATGCGGTAAAATATCATATTTTAATACGAAAATCACAAGCAAATGATAAAGGTATATACTGTACGAGCATTTTCCAATCAGTCTTGATAAATACATAATCCTTGGGCTGTACCTCAAAACCTCCTCCGATGCGGCATAGAATACGATTATTGCAAATACTATATAAATCATATTTATAACAGGGAACATTTCATATATTCGTCCTGCGCACTCCGACAGATATAGACGAAAAATGTGATAAATCAAAATCAACACATACACAATGCATATTTTTGGAAGTTTTTCTTTCAATCTTGCATACAAATCGCACTTTGCCCAGTACATACCCAAAACAAAATAGAAAATGTATGTTCCGAAAAATCTATCCCAGTACCCCGTCTGTAAAAATATCACACAAAACAGCGTCAAGAGCAGTGATACCGCAAAAGTAGTGCGGCTGTGCTTCTCAAAAAGTCTAAAAACCAGCGGAAAAAGCAGATAAAGCTGCACGAGAACAACAATATAATAAAAGTGCGCCGACACTGTGCCTAAAATCAGCATTTTGAAAAATCCGCCCTCAAGCCATCCCTTTGTCCCAAAATAGAAAATGTATATTAAAACCGCAAAAAAATACGGAATTACAATTTTTTTAAACCGCCTGTCGAAAAATCGTTTTATATCAAGCGGTCTTTCCTCATAACTTTTAAATAGCTTAAATCCGCTTAAGAATATAAACGCAGGTACGCAAAAACCAAGGGATTTATTTACAGCAAAAATCAATATGTGGGGTACGCTTTTTGGTATAAGTTCGGAAAGAGGAGCAAAGGTTATATGAATAAAAACCACAAAAAGGCATAATGCAGCATTCATTACGGTTATTTGCGGCAATTTTCTTGTCTTCATATATCACTTTTCCCTCCTACTTTTCTTTTGCGGATTATATCATAAAAACGCTATGGTTGTCAATTTGACAACTATTGAAAATTATGCTATATTTTGAATGGTTTTATGAGTTAAAACATTAAAATCAGCAAATAATACATACAAAGGAGGAATGAAACATGGCAGAAATTGAAAAAGTAGTGGAAAAGGAAACGGAAAAGGGACAGAATAAGTACGCAGGCACGCAGACAGAGAAAAATCTTGAAGCGGCTTTTGCAGGTGAGTCACAAGCACGCAACAAGTACACATATTTTGCGTCAAAAGCGAAAAAAGAAGGGTTTGAGCAGATTGCGGCGCTGTTTTTAAAAACCGCTGACAATGAAAAGGAACATGCAAAAATGTGGTTTAAAGAGCTTGAAGGAATCAAGACCACCGCAGAAAACTTAGAGGCTGCGGCAAACGGCGAAAATTACGAGTGGACCGATATGTATGAGGGCTTTGCCAAAACTGCAGAAGCGGAAGGTTTTCCTGAGCTTGCGGACAAATTCCGCAAGGTAGGTGCTATTGAAAAAGAACACGAGGAACGTTATCGCACACTCCTTAAAAATGTGCAGGCACAGGAAGTGTTTAAAAAGAGCGAGGTTAAGGTTTGGGAATGCCGCAACTGCGGTCACATCGTAGTCGGCACCGAAGCACCTGAAACTTGTCCTGTCTGCGCACATCCACAAGCTTATTTTGAAATAAACGCTAAAAATTATTAAAAATGGGGGGGCAAAGCCCCTCATTTTTAATAATTTTTATGGTGTCTTCCGGCAATACCGTAACATCCAATATGTTTTGGGGAGCATTTCGCAGATACACAAGGATAAAGAAATTAACGCCGAAGATACTAAATGAATTGATTGGAAAATCGAAGTTTCCCAAGCTGAAATTTCATTATAACTATATCGGCATTATGAAAATATCAAATCTGGAACAAAATCCACACCCGACAGGGTGTGGAAATAGAGTATTCAGCATAAAACAAAAATGGTCTTATAAGACTTTCAGATCCTATAAGACCACACGTAATGGTGCAGGTAACAGGACTTGAACCTGCATGAAATTGCTTTCACATGGACCTGAACCATGCGCGTCTGCCAATTCCGCCATACCTGCATATCAAATCTTCACAACAAGTGATATTATAAGATAAATATGCACTTTTGTCAACATTTTTTATAACTTTTTTTCTTTGAAAATTTTATAAGAGAACCATATTGAAAATAAAAAAACGGTGCGTAAGCACCGCTTTTTAAGACTGTGACGGGAGTATTAAAGCAGCAATAAGATATGCTAAAAGTCCGGTACCGATACATAATATTGATATTGCCCAAATAAGACGTACTACTGTTGAGTCAATGTCAAAGTATTCTGCAATTCCTCCGCATACTCCGAAAATCTTTTTATCTGTACTCGATTTATAAAGTTTTCTCATAATTTCATCTCCTAACAAACATATTATACCACAAATATTTAGAAAAATCAAGAACAAAAAATGTAAAATATACTTGACAATTTGTATTTGGTATGGTAAAATGAAAATGTAAAGTTAACTGTACAAATTTTAAAAAGGAGGATAAAGGTGGAAAACAGAATTAAAGAATACCGAAAAGAGCGAAATTTGACGCAGGATGATTTGGCAAAAGCAGTATATGTTACAAGACAGACTATTATCTCACTTGAGAACGGAAAATATATTGCATCTTTAAATCTTGCGTTCAGGCTTGCAAGGTACTTTAATGTAAAAATTGAGGATTTATTTGTTTTTGAGGAGGATTAAAATGGATTTTGAAAAGAAACTTAAATCAAGACTGAATACCGGAATAGGGTATATAATTACAGGAATTATACTTATAGTTTTGTTCATTACTAAAGTGATTGAAAACGAGTATTTGGAAACAATTGGAATTGTTCTTGCTGTAATGGGAATTTTGAGGATAATACAGTATAAGAAAATCACAAAAGATGAGGAAAGTATTCGCAGAAGAAAGATAGAGGAAACAGATGAACGCAATATTTCCATTATGCACAAGGCAAAAAGTACGGCATTTAGCATATATGCACTTATTGTTTGCCTGTCAGTAATAGTTTTTGAAGTAATGGAAAAATCTGAATATGCAAAAGTTTCTGCAATTAATGTTTATGCATTGCTTGCTATTTATTGGGTAAGCTATTTCATATATAGTAAGAAGTCATAAAAAAACAGCATCTGGATTTTGCAGATGCTGTAATTCTTTATCTCTTTGAGAACTGTGGCGCTCTTCTTGCTGCCTTGAGTCCGTACTTCTTTCTTTCTTTCATACGTGAGTCTCTTGTTAAGAAACCTGCCTGCTTTAAAACCTGTCTGTACTCGTCAGAATCAGCCTCTAAAAGCGCTCTTGAAATACCGTGGCGTATAGCGCCTGCCTGACCTGTAAAGCCGCCGCCTTCAACGGTTGCAACTACGTCAAATTTTGCAACTGTATTGGTAAGCACTAAAGGCTGACGAACGATAACCTTTAAGGTGTCCAAGCCAAAATAGTCATCAATATCTCTTTTGTTTATTGTTATATTACCCTTACCCGGAATCAGTCTGACTCTTGCGATAGACGATTTTCTTCTTCCGGTTCCGTAGAACTGTTCTTTAGCCATCTTAAAAATCCTCCTTACTTAATTTCCTGAGTCCAAGCTTCAGGTTGCTGTGCTGCATTGTCGTGTTCTGCACCCTTGTATACACGAAGACGTGTTAAAGCCTTTCTGCCTATTGTGTTATTGGGGAGCATACCCTTTACTGCATACATCATAGCCTTTTCGGGATTCTTTTCCATAAGCTCGTCATAGTGGATTTCCTTGATACCGCCTACCCATCCTGTGTGGTAGTAACGGATTTTCTGCTGGAGTTTGTTACCTGTTAAAACTGCCTTTTCAGCGTTAATAATGATAACATGGTCTCCGCAGTCAACATGCGGTGTAAATGTGGGCAAGTGTTTGCCTCTTAAAATGCTTGCTGCAGCCTGTGCCACTCTTCCGAGGGGCTTATTTGCAGCATCAATGATATACCATTTTCTTTTGATTTCTTCAGGTTTTGCCATATAGCTACTCATTGATTTTTACCTCCTTAGATTACAACATAAATAAACTAACGGAGTGTATTTTACTACACTCGGAAAACAAAGTCAATACTTTTTTAGAGAAAAACAAATTTATAGGACAAAATCTTTTTATTTCTTTTATATTCTTTAAAATACTCCGATTTTCTTACTTTCTATTTTCAATTACTGAAACTATTTCCATTGGATTTGAGACAATAAATTCAGCACCGCACTCAAAAAGTTCCCGCTTGTCCCGAAAACCCCAAAGCACACCGCAGGTATGCATTTTTGCATTTTTACCTGTCAGAATATCGACGTTTGTATCGCCGATAAAAAGCGTTTCATCGGAAGAAATGCCGAATTTATCACAAATTTTGAGAGCCTCAAAAGGCTCAGGCTTTGAGCGGACGTTATTCACAGCACCTTGTATAAAATCAAAGATGTCACCGAAAAATGTCTTTACAGCCATCTGCGCCACATTGTCAGGTTTGTTTGAAAGAACCGCAATTTTAATTCCCATACTTTTCAAAGCCGATAAAAGACTCTCTATACCGTCAAATGGAGATGTTTTGAAATTAGGCGCCTTTTCATACTCAAAATCATAAAGTGTGCTTACTTTCTTATAATTTTCGGAAGTATCGGCATCAAGAAATTGTAGCATACGGTGTACGAGGACGATGCGCCCGTCACCTGCAAAGTATTTGTAACGCTCCTCGTCTATTGCGGGAAATCCGCACTTTACAAGCGCATTGTTTCCAAAGTATGCGATAGCTGAAAGAGTATCTAAAATTGTTCCGTCAAGGTCAAAAATGCAAAGCTTTATCATA
>JAIKVQ010000104.1 GCA_024685565.1 Bacillota bacterium | reverse complement strand
AATAGTGGCATTTACCGATAATAACAAGGTTTTAGCGGTCAATACTGAAAAGATACCGGCCAAATCCACAAAATCAACGCAAGGCGTGCAGGTTATGAAAATTACCAAAAAGGGCGCATCTCTGACAAAAATAACACTTGCAGAAAACAGCGGTCTTATAGATACCAAACATTACAGAACAAAGAACATACCTGCGGCAGGCTCATTTTTAAGAACAGAAGATACGCAAATGTCGCTGTTTTAGGAGGTAAATATGCAAAAACTTAATGTTTTAGGCGTTAGAATTGATAATGTGACAGTTGAAACCGCAACAGACAGGATTTTGGAAATGGTTAAAAGTGGAGGAAATCACGCAGTTTTTACGCCAAATTCCGAAATAGTTTATGCGGCGTACAAGGACAGCGAATTTTGCAGTCTTTTAAATTCTGCCGATATGCTGACGCCCGACGGTATAGGCATAGTATATGCCTCAAAAATTTTGGGAAAACCGCTTTTAGAACGTGCAGGAGGCTACGATATTGCCTGCAACCTGATAAACAGAGTTGCAGAGTCGGGCGAACGATTATACCTTTTCGGCGGAAAACCCGAAGTTGCGGAAAAAGCTGCAGAAAATTTAAGAAAAAAATACCCATTTATAAATATTGTCGGAACAAGGAACGGCTACTTTACAAAAGATGAAGAGAACGGCATAATAGATGATATAAACCAGAGCGGAGCCGACATACTCTTTGTCTGCTTAGGTTCTCCTATGCAGGAGAAATGGATTTTCAAAAATCGTGGAAGGCTTTCCTGCCGCGTTATGATGGGTATAGGCGGAAGTCTTGATGTATTTGCAGGCGTCACCGAGCGTGCACCCGAAAGTTGGCAGAAATTAGGACTCGAATGGCTCTACCGCCTAAAAAAAGAGCCTAAACGTTTTTGGCGTATGCTGGCACTGCCAAAATTTGCGTTTACCGTACTTCTAAAAGGCAGGAAATATCCGCAGGAGGAAGAGTGAAAATGGGCATACTTATTGCAATAGACGGCGTTGATGCAAGCGGAAAGCAGACTCATACCGAGCTTTTGGCAAAGCATTTTGAGGACTTAGGTAAAAAAGTTTTAAGGCTTTCTTTCCCTATGTATGATTGCGAAAGCTCTGCACTCGTTAAACTGTATTTAAACGGAAGTTTTGGAAAAAATGCCGAAGATGTTGATGCATATACTGCCTCCACATTTTTTGCGGCAGACAGATTTGCAACCTACCGTATGAATTGGCAAAAGGACTATAATGACAGTGAAACCCTGATAATTGCTGACCGATATGTGTCCTCAAATATGATACATCAGGCAAGCAAAATTACCGATTTTGCCGAAAAGGACAAGTTTTTGGACTGGCTTTACGATTTTGAATTCAATCTCTACAAAATCCCAAAGCCCGATATGACAATATTTTTGGATATGCCTCCAAAGTACGGCAAAATACTGATAGAAGGCAGAAATAACAAATTTTCAGGAGAGGAAAAACTGGATATTCACGAAAGCGATTTTTCATATCTTGAAAAAAGCTATGACAATGCGAAATATGTCGCCGAAAAATTTGGGTGGCAGACTGTTTCCTGTGTGGAAAATGAAAAAATCCGTCCTATTGCCGATATACAAAAAGACATTGTTAAAATTTGCGAAGATTTAATAAATGCGTGATTTTATATCACGCATTTTTTGCAATAAAAAAGCCCTGAAACCGCCATTTTTGACAGTCCCAAGACTTTTGGAAAACATATTTATTTAATCATTGAAGCAACTTCATCCGCAAAGTTTTCTTCCTTCTTTTCTAAGCCCTCGCCCTTTTCAAAGCGCGCATAATCAATAATCTTAACACCCTTTGATGCAAGGTACTGCTCAACCTTTTGGTCGCTGTCCTTTACAAATTCCTGCTGCAACAGGCAGTTTTGTTCAAAGAATTTACCAATCTTACCGCCAACCATCTTTTCGATAATTGCGTCAGGCTTGTTTGCATTCTTCGGGTCTTCCTTGATTTGCGAAATGATTATGTGCTTTTCGTGTTCAATATCCTCAGCAGGAACTGTGTCCTTTGAAAGATATAACGGATTTATAGCTGCAACCTGCATAGCAATATCTCTTGCAGCCTCGTAAGCCTCGCCGTCCAAAGCTCCCTCAGCCTTAACGATAACGCCTATTCTGCCCTCGCCATGTGAGTACGAGCAAACATTACCCTCAAAACGGACAAAACGTCTGATTTTCATATTCTCGCCGATTTTTGCGATCAAGGCTGTCAAAGCATCTTCAACGGTACCTTCGCCCATACTTTCTTGCTTTAAAGCGTCAACATCGCCAGGATTTTTCTCTGCTATAACCTTTGCAACATTTTCGACAAATCCCAAAAATTCGTCATTTTTGGCAACAAAGTCTGTTTCCGAGTTTACTTCAAGCAAAACTGCAACATTTTTAGCATCATTCATATATACCTTTACGATACCGTCAGATGCAATTCTGCCTGCCTTTTTAGCAGCGGTTGCAAGACCTTTTTCTCTTAAATACTCTACAGCTTTACCCATATCGCCGTCGGTTTCTGTCAGTGCCTTTTTGCAGTCCATCATACCGCAGCTTGTGATTTCTCTTAATTTTTTAACATCTAATGCTGAAAATGCCATATCTATAACCTCTCCTTGCTATTATTCCTCTGTTGCCTCTGCAACGGTCTCTTCTTGAGCAGCTTCTTCCTCTATAGCCTCTTCAGGAGCGTCCTCGCGCACGGGAAGAGCGTCCTCACCCTGTCTGCCCTCAATTATAGCATTAGCCATTGTTGATGCAATCAACTTAACGGCTCTTATAGCGTCGTCATTACCAGGGATAACGTAATCAACATCATCAGGGTCGCAGTTTGTATCAACGATAGCAACAACAGGAATACCGAGCTTTTTAGCTTCAGTGATTGCGATATGCTCTTTTCTCGGGTCAACTACAAAGAGTGCACCAGGGAGCTTCTTCATTTCCTTGATACCGCCCAAATACTTTTCAAGCTTATCTCTTTGAGCCTTTAATTTAATAACTTCTTTCTTAGGAAGCAGGTCAAATGTTCCCTCTTCCTCCATCTTGTTAATCTGTGCAAGACGGTCAATTCTCTTCTGAATTGTCTTGAAGTTGGTCATCATACCGCCGAGCCATCTTGCGTTTACATAGTACATACCGACTCTTTCAGCCTCTTCTTTAATAGAGTCCTGAGCCTGCTTCTTTGTACCTACAAAGAGAATATCCTCTCCGTTTGCGGCGATGTCTCTGATGAAATAGTATGCCTCTTCCACCTTTTTAACGGTCTTCTGCAAATCAATAATGTAGATACCGTTTCTCTCTGTGAAGATGTATTCCGCCATTTTAGGATTCCATCTTCTTGTTTGGTGTCCGAAATGAACACCTGCCTCTAAAAGCTGCTTCATAGCAATTACGTTTGACATTGTAAAATTCCTCCTTGTTTTTAATTTCCTCCAATGCCTTCATTCCTTTGCAGAACCGACATAGGCAACACCGCAAAGGTCAGACAATGTGTGTATTTTGGTTTTAACCAATGTCGTACCCGACTATTTTAACAGATTTTTCCCGTATTGTCAAGCTTTGTTTGACGGTTTTCTAACTTTTCCCTCTTCCAGACGCGCTTTTCTTCTGTTTAATACTTCCTCGCTCTTTGGCTTGATATCACCTGCTGCCAAAAGCGCATTTTTTGTCATTACAGGGCCGAAAAGTTCATAAATAAGTACCGCAAAAAGCACAATATTGCGTATAAGCGAGCCTGCCTCACCCATTTTTGCAGATACTACGGCGCACATTCCGAGCGCGACGCCTGCCTGCGGAAGTAGCGTTATGCCCAGATATTTTTTAACCGTTTCATCACACCCCGACAGCGCACAGCTTATATATGCACCTATATATTTACCCAGCGAGCGGGAAATTATATATACTATTCCTATTAAAACAACGCTCATTTTCGCAAAAACAGAAAGCTCCAGCTCCGCTCCGCTTATTACGAAAAATAACGCATTAAGAGGTACTGTCCATTTGTCTGCACGCTCCATAAGGTCAAAGGATACGGGACATATGTTACAAAAAACCGTACCAAGCATCATACAGACGAGCAGAGAAGAAAATCCGATATGTACTCCGCCTATATCAAATTCCACCATAGAAAGCGCTACAGTACAAATAACAATGCTTATGACAAGTGTTAAGCGGTTGCTGTTGGAGTTAAACAGCTTTTCAAGCTGTGTTAAAACGTAACCCATAACCGAACCCAAGATAAGCGACAGCACTATTTCAATCATCGGCTCTAAAATAATGGATACAGTATCTACATGACCGCTGCCCAAAGCCTCGGCAATCCCGAAAGATACAGCAAAAACAACAAGTCCCACCGCATCATCAAGGGCAACTACCGGAAGAAGTATGTCGGTGAGTTTTCCCTTTGCCTTGTACTGCCTTACAACCATCAAGGTCGCCGCAGGCGCTGTTGCCGTCGCAATCGCGCCCAAAATTATTGCAGATGATATTGGCAATATATCCCCTATTGCAAAGTGGAGCAGAATAAGTGCAACATCAACAAACAACGTCGCTACAAGTGCCTGCGAAATTCCGACTATTGTCGCCTGCCTGCCCGTTTCGCGGAGCTGTGACAGACGAAACTCATTACCTATTGCAAAAGCAATAAATCCGAGTGCAACATCGCTGATAATAGAAAACTGCTCAACATTTTCGTGGGATAAAAACCCAAGCCCCGGGATTTTCAAAAGTCCAAGAAAGTATGGTCCTACCAAAACGCCTGCTACAAGGTACGCCGTAACGCTGGGGAGCTTTAAAGGCTTTACTACCCTTGTCATCATCATTCCGGCAATCAGCGCAATGCTTAAAGTCAATAAAGTAGTCATTTTAACCGTCCTTTTTAACACAAAAATTTAGATAGAACAGCTAAAATGCCGTTCTATCCCAAACAATGCCATATGAATTATACACCTACTTGATGTAATATGCAAGAAATTTTTGCTAAATTTCGTCAATATTGAATATTTTTATATTTTCTCTGCTTTTTGCGTATTCAAGAGTATTCGCAGCTCTTGACTTAGCTTTTGAAGAACTGCATACAAGATGCGTCGAGCAATCGACCATATAATGGTTCCAGCTTTTTATTTCCCACCCGTCTGCTGTTTTTTGTGCGATTGTGTCGGTCAGGAAAAAGTCATATTCATCATACGGCTTCCCTGTAAAATCAAACTTATTCCTGTCAATATTCGGCATAACCAAGCCGAACAAAATATCGGGATATATCCCCTTTAACTCTTTTAATATTGATATTGCCGTTTTATCAAGCGCTGATTTCCTTAAAAAACAGAATTTTTTAACTCCCTCTTTTTCTATAATTTGAATTAGTATTCTTTTTAATTTTTCCGTGTCATATTTTATCCCGTCCCCGTCAAAACAGCACATTTTTTCTCTCATTTTCTGCTCCTCAAAATAGTATTTTATTTGTATTTTAACATATTTTTGTTTCTTTTACAACTATTTTGTTTTTATTTTATGACATTTTGTTTGTAGATAAGATTAAAATATTTGCTTATACTTCTTATTGGGGTGTTAATATGAGAAATAAAAATTTTGATACTTGGCTTGCTATTGGTTTAAATATTCTGCACTATCGAAAAGAACAGGGCATGACACAAATGCAACTTGCCGAAAAAGCAAATATGAGCAGTCAATATTTGCAACGCATTGAAACTGCAACATCATCTTGTACACTTGATACGCTTATAGATATTGCGGAGGCGCTTGATATTCCGCTAAAAAAATTATTTGAATTCAGGGACTGAAAAAGGACTGCCAAGCAGTCCTTTTTATTATTTATCCAAAGGCTTCATTGTCGGGATTAGAAAACCTGGCTTGATTTCTCTCAAATTCGCAGGAATCATAACCCCTCGCACGTGTACAAAACTACTTAAAATCTCACACGGAAACAGCCTTTGAACAGAGCCGGTCTTCCGTATAGTCTGAGTTGCAAGACCA
>JAIKVQ010000063.1 GCA_024685565.1 Bacillota bacterium | reverse complement strand
CCGAAAGCAAAAAGCTTTCCTTTGCTTCATCAATTATGCCCGTTACCGTGTAAATATGACCTGAAACATATGACGCTCCTGTATTATATTCTGCTGTTGCCGCATTTGCGTCCAATACATTTGCATATATAGTTCCGCCCTCGAAGGTACATAGTCCCAAAACGCCTGCGTCAGACATAAGATCGATTCTCATTCTTAATCCTGATTCTGTCGATCCTGCCTCTATTTCAGCAACTGCTTCGAGCTTCATTGCTCCTTCATATTGCTCGGTAAAATCAAATTGCCATGTTGCATTGTTATTACCGTTCTGAACATATATACTTGTGTCACTATCATATCCGTGACCCGATCCCGTCAGAGTCCATGCTCCTGCCTTTCCGTTATACACGGTTGTTGATGCGTAACCCGAGCTTTCAAAGCCCTCATTAAACAGATAATCGCTTACCGGTGGATCGGATATTATTTGTTTTACCGAAAAGTCCTTTAATTCGTAACCCTTTTGATTTTTTACACGCTTTGCATTCACGCGCACGGTCTGGAACCCTGATGTCATTTTTGCATAATTTTCTTTTTTATGTTTATACGGTACATTAAAATCGGTCAAAACCGCACTATCTGCCGTATTATCATATACCGAAAGCAAAAAGCTTTCGTTTTCCTGATCGATTATTCCCGTTACTGTATATAGATGCTGGAGTTCATATGATGCCCCTGTATTGTATGCGGCTGTTGCAGAATTCGAGTCTAAAGCGTTTGCGTATATATTTCCGCCGTCAAAGGTACATAGCCCAAGCACATTGTTATGGTCATTTGACATAAGGTGAATACTCATCATAGAATCTGCCCCGGTATATCCTGTGAGTATTTCCGCTGTCACCTTAAGCTTCATTGCACCTTCATACTGCTCCGTAAAGTCAAATTGCCACTGTGCACTGGTACTGCTATTTGAAATATATATTGTTCCGTTTGCAGCATCATGTGCTGCGTTTGTTCCAGTTACAGTCCATGCTCCTGCCTTCCCGTTATACTCCGTTGTTGACGAATATGTTGCCAAATCAAACGATTCATAAAACAAAGTTGTTTCTTCCTCCGCCAAAACGCTTGTTACGGCAAAAGATGTACACCCGATTGCAAAAATACAAGCGAGCATAAAGCTTAAAATCCTGCTTCTTTTTTTCATTTTTAACCGTTCCTTTCACTTTAAATTTTATTTTAATGGCATCTGCCATCAATAGACCTATCTTTTCAGCCGCATCTGACCGAATTTTTCAATCTTTTTACCGTTGCCTATACCGTCGTTGTACATAATATAACCCTTTCTTCCCACGCCGTCGTTATCGTTCACAAGCGCCGCAAAGGTATAAATCAGTTCTTCATTTGGCGTATAGTCCTTGCCGTGCACCTCCGACCACGGTATAGCACATTCATAAACGGTTTTGTTACCTGAATTTGTAATAGCTATCTCGCTATTTTCAACCACCCCGACAGGCATTTCGGTCTGACCGCTGAAGCGATATACAAACGGCCCATCTTCACCCATCGCAAGTCCTATTTCGGTAAACGGATAATTCAGTCTGTTCGGAACATTTAAATATTCATCCTCTATTCCGAACTGTATGCTGTCATACCTCCAAAGATAGAAAGCGGGATCTGCTGAAATTGAAAGGTCTCCGTCAACCTTTTTCGGCGTCTTTACAAATATATCGTCCTTTACCACTGCGGCAAGATACAAATTGTTTTCGTCCCACATGATTTTCATACTGTCCAAGCTGTTATCATCAGGGCCCTTCCACGGATCTGTCTTAATCAATGTAGTCCAGTTGGCATTTTCGTCCGACGCCATAGCAAGCCCGCGCCATTCGCCTTCACTGATTTTTCCGTCAATTGTCGGCGGCTTATCCACATAATATGCCGATGTGAAATCCATATATTGTGAGAATCCTACAGTATAACCGTATTCAAGCTCGACCTCACCGCTTATCGTTACCGTCCGTTTTTTCAGCATTTCGGGAAGTCCAATATAAACCGTTTCCGATGACTGCGGGTCTATTTCCACAAATGGAACTGTGCTGCAGCCACCCGCTATTCTTTCGGGAGCTGTGATTTTTGCCACACCCTTCACCTTTGAAAGATTTGCGTTATTGTGTACCGTAACCTCAATTCCCCATCTGCTGTCGGTACCGAAATAGTTGACGGCTTTTGCCTCTGCTGTGACAGGATCGCCAATTTCCGCCGTATTCTGCGCTACATAGATGCATTTTCCACTCTCATCAAAGATTTTGATATTTATAGGCGTTTCGCCCTTATACTTAACGCCTGTTTTAAGCTGTATCTCCGCAATTCCGTCCTTCATAACGGCATCGCTTATAAGCTCCAGCCTTTCTTTATTGTATTCAAGCTCTACCCTTCCGTTTCTTTTCAGCTTATCGCTTATCCTGATCGGGAAAACATCATTAAAGGTGGAAATGTAAACCGCATCTTTATGCGAGATTACTGTTTCGGCTTCTTCAAATTTCTTAAAATCCCCTACGGCATACATCACCTTATCGGAAATTCCGAAGTTAAATATTCCGCTGTCTGAATATACGGTTTCGATAAAGTTACCGTATTCATCATAGGTTTCAACGCTTTCACAGCCTAAATCAATTGTGAAATCGCTGTTTTTTATGGTCGTTGACCACATAACCGCAATATTTTTGTTATCCTTATGCCGTCTTATATTATAGGCGGAGGTCAAGCGTTCATTCTTCTCTATCATACCCTCACAGGAAATTTCTCCCGTTAAAAGCTTATTCATAGCCGCCGTTACGACAAACGCGGGAAGGGCGTGCCTGTCGCCTCTGTAATCTCCGTTTGCGGTAAGAACGGCAAACTGATGTTCACGGTCCTTCGGATTCAAACCAATATTCTGTATGTTATGAACATATATTTTGGCTGCCATATCATGCGCAAGCATTGCAACATTTGCTTTTACAATAGCTCTCGCCTTAGTCATTTCATTAGTGTTATCCCATGCCGATGACCATCCTATTTCTGTAAAGAATATTGGCTTCATAGGTCCGTAGCTTCTTATGATTTCAATTTCCTGATTGAGCAAATTCATCCAGAAATCTGCGGGAAATATGCCGCCGCCGTCACTGTTATACGGGTGGAAGCTGAATGCGTCACAGTAATCATAGCCTCCTGCGTCAAAAAACTCTTTTACGAATTCAGCGTCATTTCTTCCAACCCCGGCAAGACCTATCACCTTTGCCGTAGGATCACATTTTTTGACTCTTTTTTGCACTTCCTTACATATTTCGGCTAACAGTTCACCACCATAAGGCAGTGAATACATACTTCCCGAAAATTCGTTCCATACCTCATAATAATCAACATAATCTCCGACACGGCTTATTACATATTCGACATAGTCTCCGAATCGTTCTATTTCCTCCGGTGTTCTTGGCGGTCTATAAAAGCTTGGCTCTGCCGGATTCCCGGCAAAATCAACCTGTTTTATTATTTTTGTATTTCCGTACGCCAAGAGGAAAACATTGTCCGGCATAGCTGAAGCCTTCCATGTATCAATAGCTTCCTGATTAAAGCTATAATCAAAGGTTCCGTCTGCACTCTGAACCGGCTGCCATGATAGCAGTCCGGCTCTCGTTCCTACACAGCCGATCATCTCCATAAGCTTCATATTTTCATCGTAATATCCCAAAGACGAATGACTTGCAAAGCCAAGTCTGTCACTGAATTCCCCCTTATCGGAGGACAGCACCTTTGAAATATACAGCTCCGAATCGTTGCCAATATCCTTTCTTTCGCCGCCAGATATACGGAAAAGCTTTGCGGAAATTTTATAAAGTCCGTATCTTTGAATCTCCGCCTGCACGACTACTTCCTTTTCCTCCAAGCCTTTGATGTCAAACTTTTCTACACCGCTCTTTACAAATCCGAGATCCTCTTCCTCTATTCGCCATTCAAGCTCACATTCATAGGCGGTTTTAGAATTATTTATCAGTTTATAATGAACATCGTCGGTTCCGTCCTTACCGAAATTGTTTCCCAAGGCTTCGGTATAAGCGCTACAGCCTATCGGAATAATATCAACCTTAAGATTATCAAATACCGTAGGCGAAAAATCCGACCTATTTCCCATATTTGTCTGAAGCATTACCTTTTTGAGACCGCCGCTCATTGATGACTCCCATGAGTCAAAGGGCTTATAATGAACTATCTGTTTTTGTGCGACTATATCGCCGCTTTCCTTGTCATATACGATAGTCCTGAGTCTTTCTGCCGTTTGGTCGATGACCGCTTCAATATGATACCATTTTTCAGGGATATATGATGTGTATGTTCTTGCCTTTTCCTGACTGACATCATACGAGTTTATACATATTTCCCCGCTTTTGTCAAAGGTCACCGGCATTACCGAGCTTTTTCCGCCGCTTACCTGCACTATCGTAGTAAGATTCCTGCCCGGCTTTACATCAAGCTCTATACCGATTACAATGTTTTTTTCGCTTGTTTTATTTACCTCATAGGTCGCGGTTGCCGCCACAGCATTATTGCTGACCGACACTCCCTCCGCCAGCACTAAAGCATCGTCCTTGACAGCCGCTCTGGTTAATGTCCATCCATTTGTAAGTGTACCGGAGGTAAAATCAGCAAAAAATGTATATTCTTCCTCATCAGCTATTGCCTGTATTCCCAATGCCGAAAACGCAAATGTCAAAAGAAGAATAAAAACAAGTGCCTTTTTCATTACATTCTCCTTTTTCTTACGGCTTTACCTTTTCTACCATTTTGCTGAATGCTTTATTTTCTGTTGAATTGCTTCCGGTATTCCAAACAAACATACGATAGGTATATCCGCTGCCTGTGCCATTCGGAAGATTGGAATACGAAACTGAATTGTTTGCGCTAAAATAATCATTCGGAACGCCATTTTTTTCAGAACTTTGATCGAAATATACAAGTTCATTCCCGTCATACACGCCTAAAAACGCTCTATAATGTTTTGTTTGGCTGTCTCCGGATATAAACAGGTTGTTGAATACCTTTGCCATATATGTAACTTTGTCATTTTCAAACTTTATACCTTGCGTAGCATTAACTCTCTTTTCATCAACAGAGGCAGAATTATGTGTTATATATACATCATCTATTAGTGAATAAACGCTGGGCGACGCTTCTTGATTACCATAAGATTGCCAGCTAAAACAGGTCATTCTATCTATACCGGAATTTAACCCTCCGCCATAGCTTGATTTTATAACACCTTCGGTATCACAAATTCTGAAATTATATCGCTTCAAATCAAGATCAACAACCAAATCCGCATGATACCATTGACCTTGTGTCAAACCACTATTAACATCAGCAATTAGTTGAGCATAGGTAGTATTATCCCTATTAAATGAATCTTGAGATGAAATAAAGAGTCTCAGTTGATTTTGTCCACACCTGAACCAGAACCCCAAACGGTACTGCCCCATAGAGGAAACTTCATCGGCGGGAAGATAATATTCCGAAGATCCTCCGTTACCTGTTCCACTTGAGTTTTTATAAGCAGGACAAAAAGCGTATGAGCTTCCGTTAACACCGCCTGGAACAAAATTTGCTCTGCCTGAAAGATCCCATTTACCCGAGCCGAGCATTGTGTCTCCGGTTTGTTTTTTATTATATATTTCTTTTGAGTCAAAATTTTCGCCCATAGTCCGTCCGTATTTATAATAATGTACTTCAAGATTATCTATACGCGGGCCGCCGCCTGCCGGCATCGTGCCATTGTATGTTGTGCGTTCAGCAAGAGCCACATAGCTGAAGTTTTTGGTTGTAGCTCCTGAATTATGCCATACCAACGGATGAGCAGTATCAGCCAAATCGTAAACACTCAAGTCAAAATTGTCTTCCTCCGCATTTACGGTCAGCTCCACCCTGTACCACTGTCCTCTCGCTATAGTTCCGCTTGAACCGTTAAACGAAGTCGTGCCTCCGACATTAATATTTCCTGTAGATAAATTTGTCCCACTATTCCATTGATCCGTATCGTTGAACGGGAATGCAAAATAACTTGTGTAGTCACCCGGTTTCAAACAAAATGTCACCTTGTAAATTCCAAAATTATGCCTATATAATGCAGGAATATGAAGTGCTGCATCTCTATAATTCGGATCGAGACTTTTTCCGTCAGCATTCACAAATCCGTATGCATAGCTGCTCCCGTTATATCCTCCCGAAACAAATGCTGATGTGAGTTCTTGGGTGAGACCGCCCGCATACCATTGTGCTTTAAGATACTTTGGATTTTGCTCCTGTGTTTCAAAATCGTTGCTGTAAATCAAGCTTCCGTCATAATGCCTGATTGACAGATTGTCGATAAGCATACAGTTTTCGGTAGTCATACTTGTATTATCTCCTGCTGCTATTGCGCTTGACGCAGCCACCTGAAAGTCCATTCCACCAAAGTATGCAGCATTGTATGTACCGTTCATCGCCCATTTTACCGAGCCGTCGCTGTTGAATATTGTATAACCGTATGTACGCAAGTCAAGGTCAATAATCATATCTATATTGTACCACTCGCCTTTATTTATTCTTGCTATTCCTGCACTGTTTCTATTGTCTATAAGCTTTCCGACACTGTGGCTGTTGTAAACTGCCTGACCTTGTCCTGATGTATCTTGTTTCTTATGAAAGTATACATTTGCAACGCTTACATTTGTACCTGCATATACATCATAATTTACATGATATATACCTGTACATGCTATTTGTTCCGGCTGGAAATAGTAAACAGAGCTTTTTGTGGATGTGCTTGTTGCTTTATTGGGTGCATCCGACGGACAGAACACTGTACCGCCACCATTTGTGCTATTTGCAAGTCCCGCATTGTCGTTCAAATCCCAACCGCCTTCAGCTTTTGCCGTAGCAGTTGCTTTGTCTTCCGGCAGTGTGCTGAAATCACTTGAGAAAATATTTCCGGTATCATAGGTCTGCGGCGCCGCAAATACCGCCGCCGTCGGCAATATTGCGGCAATTACCGCTATGGCAATCATTGATGATAAAATTCTTTTCATAATGATTTTCCTCCTTTCTATCACTTAAGGTAGCTTATTATAAAGTCAAGCTGTTCTGTCGGTACCTCTATGACCTCATTAAGATAGTTATAAACCTTTTCGGAAAGGGTATTTCCTCTGTAATCGTCAATGGTTTTTACATATTTGTTTACAATACCGTCTATACCCCTGAAGTTGCCGTCAGTCTTTGCGAAGTTCGTAAGAAGATAATCTCTTAATAAATCCTCCTTGCTTACTCCCAAAAGTCCGTTTATAAGATAGGTTATACAGCCCGTTCTGTCCGCACCTGCCGAGCAATGGTAAACCATAGGATAGTTTGAAGCGTCTGCAAGTATTGCAAATATATCTTTTATCGACTCCTTATTTCCCGAAAGGAAATCGTTTTCATAGTTCATCGGAGTTCTGAAATAGTTTACATCAGAGCCTAATACGCTTTCGGTATATTCGACAGGCATCTCACCCGCTGATAATTGACGCAGGTCGATTTCGCTTTTAATTCCGAGCTGATCTCTCATAGTGCTGATACCGGCGCTTGTTATCACATTTTTGAAGCTGCCGTTGCTCATATAGCTCAGTCTGAAGGTCCTGTATAAGTATCCCTGCTTAACCTTCTTTCCGTCCGCAGTCACCCAGCCTCCGATATCTCTTGCGTTAGGAATTCCGCCGATCTTTAGATTTCTCGGTGCGTTATCCGCTGTTTTAAGTGTTGAAATTTCACTTGTCACCACATTTTCTCTCGCATCTAACGCCGAAACTCTCCAATAATAATCGGTGCCGACTTTAAGATTATATACATCGTATGTCTTTCCGGTCACGGCGTACTCCTGTGCGTCCGTCATATCGGAATTTTCGCTTATTTTTAGCGTATATTCCGCCGGAGCGGTATCTCGGCCTACCCATGACCACCTGAATGTTATCGGAAGCGGCTCATCTACAGAGGTTTTTCCGTCCACATAATCTCCGACACTTGAGTACGAATCATTCAAATACGCGCTCATAAGCTCTGTGTGGAAGCTTTGCTCACCACCAAATTCCTCTAATCTGAATTTACTGTAATTTACATAGCCTGAAAGCGGCTCCATATTTCCGTTTACCGTATCCCATATGAGAGCCTTATAGCTTACTGCACTTGGATTCTTTTCCGCGGTAAACTCAAATACCTGACCTTCCGCAACCGAATGTCTTACAACTATCGGTGACGAGCTGATATCGACCATTCTTCCCAATTGATCATATTGGGATATGAAGATAGTTGCATTTTTGTCTGTATCGGTAGTGTTATATACTATAGCAGCTACAGCCAAGGAGTCATATTCCGTATAATCAAAGGTCTTGACCTTATAGACACCGTCATACGCAAATCCGCTCTTTGTTCTTCCCGCATTGGTCGCGCCTATATAAATATCCACCTCTTTGGCAAGCGAATAAATCTCTGCCTCATCGGAGAAGCTGCCGTCGTTTCTAACCGCTACCTGATTTATATAAAGGAAATTATTTTTCTCAACCGAAGCGCCCTTCGGAACGATTATTACAGACACATTTTCGTCTTCGGCAAAGTTGTTTATCCTTCCGTTTATGCAGATCTTGTTATCACTGTCAAGATATGCCGTGACGCCGCCTACAGTTGACGGTCCCGACCATGACGATGCGGGTGCTGCCGTAATCTCTGTCTGAGCATAGCTTCCAAGCCTTACTGTATATGTTCCGGCTTCTGCTATTGAGAACATTTTATTGAATTTGCCGTTAGTGATTTTTACGGAAACCTGCTTCACAAGCTGTCCGTTCTTATATATATCGGCATTTACGGTCGTATTAACACCGTTTACAAAGCCTTCGATCTGCGCAATGCCTTTGTCTGCGTCATATTTTGCCGTAGTTATACTTGCAGACGCCTCCTCAAATGAGTTAAAATTACCTGCAAGATATGTCACACTGTTGGTAAGCGATACCTTGTAAACTCCGTCGGAGCTTGCAAGCGTTGTCTTGTTACCGAACAAATCGTACATATCAACGGTACTGCATCCAAGCTTTAATGTACGTTCCATCGGAGTTTCGCTCCAAAGCACCGCAAGGTTGTTTCCCAAGCCGTCATTTGCTCCTCTTTGGAAAACATATGCACAGTTTTCATAAGCATCCATATATTCTGTACTTGTGCTATAGTACGGATGCTCAGGAACAAGTCTTTTAACTCTTCTTGTCGTTTCAATATTGTTCCAGGAGGTATTTGTTATTCCTCCGTTCATCAGCTTATTCATCGCAGCGATTGAAGCATATGACTGTTTTGCCAAATAAGGTGTATCAAAGCCATTCGGATAGTGCATTACACCCCACATATTGCTTTTTTGACTGTCATCTGCGCCGCTATCAAGCAGGGTAAACCAATAAATTTGATCTGTCAGGTCATACGCCCTTGCAAATGCTACATATTTGGGTACGATCTCTGCTTGAACATCCTCGGTAACCGTGCGCCAATTATGGTTTTTGTCAGCCGCATAATCCCAATTGATAGCTGTAGAAATTCCGTTTTCGTTAAAGTACATATTCTTTCTTGTCGAATATCCTTTTTTCTTTTCATAATTCCTTATTACATCTAAACGGCTATCCTTATAGTCAGTAAGCCATATTGAGTTTGGGAAATAGCTTTGCTGCATATATCCGTGCATTACAAAGCCGTCACAGTACTCATAAACACCCGCATCAAGTGCCGACTCAAAATAATCGTTTCCTCCAAAAGAATTACAGAGCACCTTTGCATTTGGATTTACCGCCTTTATTTTCTCATAGGCTTTTTTCAAAATCTTGACATAATACTTTACTCCAAGTCTGTCAACATTAAAGCCTCCGTCCCACTCATTCCATATTTCGTAATATTCCGCATAATCCTTTGTCAGCTCTGCTATATCCGTGCAATAATTTCCGAATCTATGTATATCTATGTCAGATTTCGGTGCTCTCCATGAATCAGGCGTGTTACCATTCTGATCTACCAATGTTGTATGTCCGTACGCAAGAGTAATGATACTTTTCATTCCTCTTGCTTCTATTTCGTCAAGAATAGCTTGATTTGCTCTGCTTGGGACAGTAGTTCCCACACTTCCATCCCCAACAGTACAGGATTGCCATGTTAAAATGCCCCTCATTCCCATAGCGCCTGCCTTTTCCATAACATCAAACGAGTCACTTGCATTTACATCTGAGCTTGAGTCTTCAATACTCTGTACAGCGAATCCAAAATTGGTGTTTCTTTCGCCGTTGTTTGAGGCAAGTATTTTTGAAAATTTTATTACTCTCGGCTCATTTTCTTCAACATAAATTCCGTCCTTAAGGTACATTAAATGCACCGTCATCGTATATGTACCGAATTTCTTAATATCAACTTTTATTTCAGTGTCTGTTCTTTCTCCGGCCTTTGCAGAAAATGCAGCCTTTTCACCTCTTTTTGTCTCACCGGTATAGTCATTCACCGCTTCCCATACCAGCTTGGCCGTTTTCTTCTCATCCGAATAATTTCCTACACTTACTGCGAAAGTTTCATTATCATTTTGGTCGAAAATGTTTCCTAATTTTTGCGAATTTACACTAAATCCAAGCGGAAAATGTTCAACCTTCACATAGCTTAAATATGTGAAATCGGAAGCGTCATCCGACTGCTTCGTAGTGGTGAACTGCAGTTGATTACATTGTAAAGATTCAATATTTGCAACTTCGCTCTCCCATTTGCTATTCCCGAGTGTGACAGTAGTTTTGGCTTTTTTCCCTACTAAATCGATATAAGACTCAACCTCATACCATTGTCTGTATCCGTTTTTATAGTAATTAAGTTCCTTACCGAATGTGTATGGCGCTTCCGCCGAACCCGTCCATGCTATCGATACAGAATGATCTTCATCAAAATTCGATATCACATTATTTGCATTTACCGATACCCGTGTGGAGATTCCTTCTCCGAGACCAATCTTATAACTTACTTTTATCGCTCCTTTAAGCCCCTCCGGAAATGTATATACTGCCCTCGCCGCATCATATCCTTCCTCTGTAGGTTGGATTTTTAAATGGTTATTAACTATGTCAGGTGTATATGTCTGATAAGACGCACCGTCTGTACTTGCCCTCCGTTCAAATGTCCAGCCGGACAGTTCGGAAGCTGACGACACACTAAAATTTTCATCCAGAACATAATTCCCGTCCGCGTGAACGACAGCCTGCAAATTTCCCGATATTACCATCATCACCGCAAGTAAAAACACCATAAGCTTTTTCATCATTTTTTAATCCCTTCCTTTTCTTTATGATTTATTTTCTTCTTCAATATTTACAAATAAATTTTATCATACGGCTGCACAGTTCTTCAAGCGGTAATCATTTCCGCGCGTTTCTTTCGGTTCAAACATATTTAAATACTTCTGCATTTCCGTACACATAAGCACAAATGCGCCGATACCATGCAAATCATTTTTCGTTCTGCTTCGGTTTATGTAATATTCGTATGTACCATTTTCAATACAGGTTCCCGTGCAAATATTATCAATCGTCAGAATGTCTTTTTCATAATAGATTGTACTTATTAAGCTATCATACGCCTTTTTTATGATATTTGAATATTCATTATTTGATATAATGCCCATTTCAATTGCCTTCGCATACGAGTATATGAACAGGCAGTTACATGAGCTTTCAATCCAATTATCCGGATTTTCAGGTTTATCCAAAACCTGAAACCACATCCCTGTCTTTTTGTCCCGATATTTTGCAATCGAGCATAAAAGCTCTGATTCTATCTTTTTTAACCGTTCTACATCGGGATGCGATTTTGGGATATGATCGAGCATATCCAAAATCGCAACCGCAAGCCAGCCAACAGCTCTGCCCCAGATCTGAGGAGAAAGACCGGTTTTTTTATCTGCCCACTCCATTTTCTTCAAAGGATCCCATCCGTGATAGTAAAGACCGGTTTTTTTATCCATCATATGTTCGTTCATTATAAATATCTGCTTTATCGCCCTATCACGAAGCCGCGGATCATCGAATCTTTCCGAATACATCACCGACAGCGGTCCTGCCATATAAGCTCCGTCAAGCCACATCTGGTCGTATTCATACATCATATGCCAATAACCACCGTAACTGTTTACCGGCCAAAAATACATCGATTCCGAAATTTTCTTAATGGCAGTTAAATATTTTTCATCTTTGGTTTTATCATATAAATCATACATGATAATTACCGGCTGCTTACAATCAAGCATTGTAAGGGATTTGATTTTAATCCCCTCACGCCAGCTCGGCTCAGGCATCCAATCCGTTATTTCGTGGTCTATTCCATATATTTCACCTTTTGGTCCTATGGCACAATCAAAATATTCTTTAATATAGTTGAAATACTTATCTTCCCCCGTAAGATGATACAGTCGCATCATTCCCGACAAAAAGACACCTTGATGATAAAAAAGCGTCCCCTCTGGCGGCAAATCTTTCGGAGAATACCTATGCATAATTGCCTCACATCCTAATCTTGCATAGTCCAAAGCCGTTTTATTGTCACTTTCCATATCCATTCCCATCTCCGTCATGTGATTTTAGCCCTTTTTGTTTATCATAATAAACATCTTAAATTCCCTAAAATCGCATACTATTTACATCTTTTTTTATAATTGTAGCATAAAAAAACAGACACGAAAAGTAAAAATCGTATCTGTTTTGCACAAAACAATTTCAGAAATCGTAACAAAAGCATTTGATTTGGTTTTTGTTTTACAATATTGGAAATTGTTGTAAAGAAATTTTAATATTAACTCGCCTTTAAATTTTACTGTTTTTTAGCGTTTTTCTGTAATCACTCGGAGAAATTCCCATATCCTTTTTGAAAACATCAGAAAAATACCGAAGGGATGAATAACCCACCTTTTCGGCAATTTGCCCCACAGACATTCTTCCGTTTTCAAGCAATTCACGGGCGTGGTTAAGCCTTACAACATTAAGTATTTCAGAAAATGTCATACCCGTTTCTGTTTTTATGCTTTTGCACACTTTATTCCTATTTACCAAAAATTTGTCGCACAGTTTTTCAATAGTTATTTCTTCAAAATAGTGTGTCTGGATATATTCCAGAATACTTTGCCCCAAGGACGCGCCTCCCTTTTGCTCAACAACACTGTCGGGATGTCCTAAAATATCAAAGAAAAGAGCAAGCATAAGCCGCAGGCGCGGACTTTTACTGTCGTGTCCGAATTCCTTTTTCATATAATCCGCAAGCTCAGTCAGCTTTATTAAATTACTGTCCGAAAACATAACAACACTCGTTTGAAAAAGCTTGTCAACATCAATACCGCAAAAATCCTTGAAATCGGCAACATATTCCTTTCGGAAGCTTATCAAAATGCGTTTTACCCCTGCAAAAGACCTTACGATATTATGAGCTGCTCCGGGAGGCGACAGCATAAATGTATTGGAGTTGCAGACATATTCCCTTCCGTCTATAAAAAATGTGATTTTAGAAGATGAATTTATATTTATGATTTCATAATGCTCGTGTGTATGATAATTTTTAAGCGTCGGTCTTTCCTGCGATTTTATGTGCCTTTTCATCATCGATATAAAGAATTTTTCGTCTTGATTTGTTCCGATTTCACATTGCATAATATAAATTTCATCTCCTCTCTATTACTCCCCATTCTAATACATAACATATAGTTTTGTCAATGCAAATAAACTGCTTTTACATTCATTTCATCATCTACCACTACAAAATCCGCATCATAACCGACCTCGATTTTGCCTTTTTTGACGCTCAATAGTTTTGCAGGCGTTTCCGATGCCATTTTGATTGCGTCGTCTTTGGGTATGCCGAATTCAACGGCTTTTTTGATACAAGTACGAAGATTTGATGTGCTGCCTGCCAAAGCTCCGTTTTTGGTTCGTGCTAGTCCATTTGTTACATCAATCATCTGTCCACCAAACTCATATTCACCGTCAGAAAGACCTGTGGCACGCATAGAGTCGCTAATCAGTATCATTCTGTCGGCACCGAATGTGCGATATAACATCTTAATGACGCTTTTATGGATATGCAGTCCGTCACAAATCACCTGAACATAGATATTTTCATCAATAGCCGCGCCTATAGGTCCGGGATTTCTGTGATTTAAAGGCGGCATTGCGTTAAAGGTATGCGTAAGGCATTTTGCACCGTTTTTTATTGCCTTTACTGTAGTTTTATAGTCGCAGTCGGTATGCCCTATCGATACTACCGCCTTGCAGTTTTTGATAAATTCCATACTTCCCGAAAGCTCGGGTGCTAAGGTTACCATTTTTATGTTTTTAAGAACCTCAAATTCTGCAATATCCGGATTTTTGATATACCTTTCATTCTGTGCTCCCTTGCGGTTTTTGGAAATATACGGGCCTTCCAAGTGATAACCTAATATTTTTGCACCTTTTGTTTCGGGAATTGTATCTGTTACCCTCTTTATATCCTCTA
>JAIKVQ010000040.1 GCA_024685565.1 Bacillota bacterium | reverse complement strand
AAAAATTAAGTCACGACATACTGCAAATGCGATATTGAAACAATCTGGGATTGAATATCGCTTTAATTAAAAAAATATATATTATTCAGTTGACCCACGTCGGAACAAGCGGAAAATCGCTCGTTCCGATTTTTTTATTATTTCGGAAATTACCTCAATTTCCGAAATAACAAAACTGCTACCTTAAACCCACGCCCGCAGGCGGAGCTTTTATCAAAAGCTTTTTTATAAAAATCTGAATTCGCACAAACCGATCTTCCTCCTTTTAAAAAGCACGCAAGCGACGGCTATTATTAGTTTAGTATATTACAAGAGAGGGTAAAATCATGGAAATAATAAAAAGTATAACAGCACAAGCTTGATAGTACGAATTATCTGCGGGTTGGTTTAGGACTTTTGTTTAAAATCTAAAGGCTGTATCCATACCGCTTGGAGCTACAATAAATATTGACGGTGCGGCTATTACAATAACTGTTATGGCACTTGCCGCAGCGAGTACTATGGGGATAAATGTATTTTTTGACAACTGTAATTCTTGCATTTATAGCAACTCTTGTTGCATGAGGTACATCCCAGTGTTGCAGGAGGATCTTTACTTTTAATTCCTATGTCCTGTTCGCTGTTTGGCGTTGACTCAAAGTCCTTGCCTAAGTTCCTTGGTGGTACTAAGGATACGTAGGTATAAAGGTTTATTTAGTATAATCAGAATGTTTTTCATATTTTGTGCTTTTTGGTCTTGACATTTGTAGATTTTTATATTAAAATATTGGAAAATAGTTTTTAAACCAGTACCGCGATATTGGTAAGATTATGTAATATTTTGTTACTTATTTATTTTTGTGTGCATTTTCATAGTCTTGCCAATAGGGCAAGATTTTTTTGTGAGGTAGAAAAATGCAGAGTCTAAACACAAAATATATAAACAGAGATTTGGCAATAATGGCAGAAAAGTTCCTTTTAAATTCAGGACTTGATTTGTCGGTATTTAATAATCTTACAGTATTTCCCGGTTTTTGCGATGTGCATGTGCATTTTCGTGAACCGGGTTTTTCTTATAAAGAAACGATAAAATCGGGAAGTATTGCTGCGGCGCATGGCGGATATACCTCAGTATGCACAATGCCCAACCTTTCGCCGGTTCCTGATTCATATAAAAACCTGAAAGTTCAGATAGATATGATTAATAAAGATGCAAAAATTAATATTTTCCCCTACGGCTCCATAACAAGGGGCGAAATGGGAGAAAGCCTTTCCGATATGGAGGATTTGTCAAAATATGTAATAGCTTTTTCCGATGACGGAAAAGGTGTTCAATCAAGTGAAATTATGGAACAGGCTATGATAAATGCTAATAAACTTGGGAAAATCATTGCAGCACATTGTGAGGATAATGCACTCCTTTTTGGCGGATATATCCATGATGGAAACTATGCAAAGGTGCATAATCATAAGGGAATTTGCAGTGAGAGCGAATGGAAACAGATAGAGCGTGATATAGCTCTTGCAAAAAAAACGGGTTGCAAATACCATATTTGCCATATATCCTGTAAGGAAAGCGTTGAAATTATCCGAAAAGCAAAGCATGAAGGTATTGATGTCTCCTGTGAAACAGCGCCGCACTATCTGGTTCTTGATGAGGGCGACTTAATGGAAGACGGAAGGTTTAAGATGAACCCGCCTCTGCGCTTGGATAGTGATAGAATGGCACTGATTGAGGGCATAAAGGACGGCACCATAGATATGATTGCGACCGACCACGCCCCTCATTCTGCGGAGGAGAAGGCGGGAGGCTTAAAGGATAGCCTTTTTGGAATTGTCGGACTTGAAACAGCGTTTTCGGTGCTTTATACAAATCTTGTAAAGAAGGATAAAATTTCTCTTGAACGACTTGTTGAGCTTTTGAGTACAAATCCAAAAAGGAGGTTTGAAATTAAGGACAAAAACAGCTTTTCCATATGGGATTTATCATATAAATCAAAGATTGATTCTACTGATTTTTTTTCAAAGGGCAAATCAACTCCGTTTGAGAATGAAACGGTTTACGGAAGATGTATTTTAACGGTTTCCAATGGAAAGCCGATATATGTTATAGGAGGTTAAAAATGGCTAAAAACACAGATGTAAAAAAGGTACTTATAATAGGCTCGGGACCTATCGTTATAGGGCAGGCGGCGGAATTTGATTATGCAGGCACTCAGGCCTGTCTTGCGCTCAAAGAAGAAGGGTATGAGATAATACTCTGCAATTCAAACCCTGCAACAATAATGACTGACACAACAATTGCCGATAAGGTCTATATGGAGCCCTTAACGCTTGAATATGTGGCAAAAATTATACGTCGCGAAAGACCTGATGCAATCTTGCCCGGAATTGGAGGACAGACTGGCTTAAATCTTGCTATGCAGCTTGAAAAAAAAGGAATTTTAAGAGAATGTGAAGTGAAACTTTTAGGAACATCAAGTGAAAGCATTGAAAGGGCTGAGGACAGAGAACTTTTCAAGGAAATGTGTGCAAGTATTGGTGAACCTGTTATACCGTCGCAGATTACATACAATATCGATGAGGCAAAGAAGGCGGCAAACGAAATAGGATACCCTGTCGTATTAAGACCTGCGTTTACTCTTGGCGGTACAGGCGGAGGTTTTGCAAATAATGAAGAAGAGCTTATAGAAATAGGCATAAACGCATTTAAGCTATCACCTGTGAGCCAGGTGTTGATTGAGAAAAGCGTTAAGGGATATAAGGAAATAGAATTTGAGGTTATGCGTGACTCAAACGATACGGCAATTACAATATGCGGTATGGAAAATGTGGATCCGGTAGGTGTTCATACAGGCGACTCAATCGTTGTTGCACCGATTTTGTCCCTTACAGAAAAAGAACAAAAAATGCTAAATGACAGCGCCATAAAAATAATAAAAGAGCTTAAAATTGAAGGCGGGTGCAATGTCCAGTTTGCATTAAAGCCAAATTCAGACGAATACTATCTTATTGAGGTAAACCCGAGAGTTTCTCGCTCATCCGCGCTGGCGTCAAAAGCGAGCGGTTACCCTATAGCGAGAGTGACTGCAAAGGTCGCGCTCGGGATGTTGCTTGAAGAGATTTCAGTGGCGGGCGGAAATGCAGCAAAGGAACCTTCACTTGACTATATTGTTGCAAAGTTCCCGAGATTTCCCTTTGATAAATTTGCCTCTGCACCGAATATCCTCGGTACGCAGATGAAGGCGACAGGCGAGGTTATGGGAATAGGCTCAAATCTTGAAGAATGTCTGCTAAAATCGGTACGTTCGCTTGAAACGGGAGTCTGCCATTTCAGGCTGGCAGAATTTGATAATGCGGAAACGGATGAATTACTTCACTACATAAAGGATTTCAGAAGCGACAATATTTATGCGATTTTTGAACTTTTGAGGCGCGGTATATCTGTAGACACAATTTACGGTATAACCGCAATAACTCCTCTGTTTTTGCAATCCTTCAAAAAGATTGTCGATATGGAAAAGGAAGTTGCGGAAAAGGGCTTTGATGAAGGTGTCGTAAAAAAAGCAAAAATTATGGGCTTTTCCGATAAATATATTGCAGAAATTTTAAATATGGACGAAATTGAAGTATATAAAAAGAGGAAGGATATGGGATTTACGCCTGTTTTCAGAATGGTGGACACTCTGCATACAGGAAAGTATATAGCATATTTGTATTCTTCATATACGGGCAAAAACGATTCACAGCTTAAAAACAAGAAAAAGATTATTGTATTGGGCGCAGGTCCAATAAGAATAGGTCAGGGCGTAGAATTTGATTATTCCACGGTTCATGCCGTTCAAACAATCAAAAAAGCGGGATATGAGGCGATAATAATAAACAACAACCCTGAAACCGTATCAACCGATTACACAACGGCGGACAAACTGTATTTTGAACCGCTTACACCGGAAGATGTTATGGCAATTGTTGATTTTGAAAAACCATACGGAGTTATAGCCTCCTTGGGCGGTCAAACAGCCGTAAATCTTGCAAAGCCGCTTATGGAAAGGGGAGTTAAGATAATCGGTACCGACTGCGAGGCGATAGAGAGGGCAGAAAACCGCGAAGCATTTGAAAAAATCCTTGAAGAGCTCGGTATTCCTCAGCCGAACGGAAGGGCTGTAACAAATATTAAGGATGGATTAAAGGCG
>JAIKVQ010000011.1 GCA_024685565.1 Bacillota bacterium | reverse complement strand
AAAAAGCTGTTTTGCTATATGGTAAAACGGCTTTATTTTTAAAGGCGGAGGAGCTAATGTTTAAAAAATTTTATCCTGATTTCCGAGTTAATTCAATCAAGGATTTAGATGCGGATTTCTTTAAAGAAAACAATATACATTTTGCGGTGCTTGATATAGATAACACACTTGTGAGCTATAAAACGGCAAGAGCTGACAAAATGGCAAGAGAGTTTCTTGATATGCTCTCCGAAAACGGCATAAAATATGCTTTTGTTTCTAATAATCATAAAAGCAGGGTAGAACTTTTTTCAAAGGATTTTAATGCTCCGTTTGTAAGCCATGCGTTAAAGCCGTTTGCGGTAGGCGTAAGGCGAGCTATGTCAAAAATGGGCGCAAAAAAAACTAAAACAGTATTGATTGGGGACCAAGTT
Organism: Bacillota bacterium; assembly: GCA_024685565.1. Taxonomy (GTDB): domain Bacteria; phylum Bacillota; class Clostridia; order UBA1381; family UBA1381; genus UBA1738. The sequence goes on along the minus strand of JAIKVQ010000011.1, from coordinate 8,447 downwards.
TTTACAGATGTGTATGCAGGCAAAAGGGCAGGTATAAAAACTGTTATGGTAAATCCGATTGAGGCAAAGGAAACCCCGTTTTTCGGATTTAAACGGTATTTTGAGCGTATAGTGTTAAAAAATCACAAAGGATAGGAAGAAAATGAAACCAATATTCGGAGTTGCAGGAAACAGCGACAGCTTTTATGAAGGCGGAAACAAGGCGTCGGAGCAAATGCCGGGGTGGCTTGCCGATTTTGGGCTTGACGCATATGAATACCAATGCGGAAACGGCGTAAGATGTGGCCGGCAAACGGCGGAGAAAATCGCGGAAAATGCATGCAAAAGCGGTATAATTATGAGCGTACATTCACCGTACTATATAAATCTTGCCACAAATGACGAGCAGAAAAGACTGGGAAGCATCAATTATATTCTGCAGTCGGCACAGCTTGTGAAATATCTCGGAGGAGAGCGTGTTGTTGTGCATAGCGGAGCACTTTGCGGACTGAGTCGAGAAGAAGCGCTTTCTTATGCAAAAAAGACGCTTTTGATAGCGCGTGAAAAAATGGTTGAGGGCGGATTTGAAAGTGTCAGGCTGTGTATTGAAACAATGGGGAAAATAAATCAGCTCGGCGATCTTTGCGAAGTTATGGAACTTTGCAGAATTGATGACAGCTTTCTTCCCTGTATAGATTTCGGACACCTTAACGCGCGCACACTGGGAGGACTTAAGACAATTGCCGATTTTGAAACAATATTTGATGAGATAAAAAACAAGATAGGGGAAGAGAGAGAAAGAATTTTTCATAGCCATTTCAGTAAAATTGAATATACCTCGGGCGGTGAAAAAAAGCATTTGACTTTTGCAGATACCGTTTACGGCCCTGAATTTGAACCCGTGGCGGAAATAATCGCAAGACGTAATCTTGCGCCTACGATAATATGTGAATCAAGCGGAACTCAGGCGGAGGATGCGCTTACAATGAAGAAAATTTACGAAAATACCAAAAAAATGTTGACATTATAGTTTTTTAGTGGTATAATCTTTCAGTATCCGCATAAAAGCACGGTTATAAATCCCTTTGGGTACCGTCTTTAGCGTGACTTCATATTATGAGGAGGTGTAACATTATGTACGCAGTTTTTGAAACAGGCGGAAAGCAGTACAAGGTAGAAGAGGGCAGTGTGATTTTTGTAGAAAAGCTTGATGCAAAAGAGGGCGAGACCGTTACTTTTGATAAGGTTTTAGCAACAGGCGACGGCGAAAATGCAAATTTCGGAACTCCTACACTTGACGGTGCAAAGGTAACCGCAAAGGTTGAAAAACAAGGTAAGGCTAAGAAGATCTATGTCTTCAAAATGAAGAGAAAAAAGAACGAACGTTCTAAAAAAGGTCATAGACAGCCTTATACAAAACTTACTGTAGAATCTATCAATGCTTAATCAGCATATTAAATCAAACTGAAAGCTGAGGTGTTATTTAATGGCTCATAAAAAAGGTATGGGATCCACCAAGAACGGCCGCGACAGCGAAAGTAAACGTCTTGGTGTAAAGAGAGCTGACGGACAATTTGTTCTTGCAGGCAATATTTTGGTAAGACAGCGCGGAACGAAAATCCACCCTGGTAACAATGTTGGTATCGGTAGCGATGATACATTGTTCGCGCTAATCGACGGAAATGTTAAATTTGAAAGAAAAGGCAAAGACAAAAAACAGTGCAGCGTTTATTCTGCTTAAATAAGCAAATCATGACATCTCTTTTGGGAGATGTCTTTTTTTAGGCAATTTATTGCAAAAATTGACAAAATATGGTAAAATTAGTGAAAAAGAGGTTTTGTGAAAGGAGCATATTATGAAATTTACAGGAATATCAAGGCCAATTGACGAACTCGGGAGGATAGTTATTCCAAAGGAGATAAGAAATGCTTTGGATATGCGTCCGAAAGATGAAATTGAGATATACATAGAGGACGGGAATATAATTATGAGAAAGGCAAAACCCGAGTGTGTGCTGTGCGGAAACGGTGAAGAACTCTCATCATTTTCAGGGAAATACATTTGCAGCGACTGCTTAAAAAAACTGCGTAATTTTTCCTGACAGAGAAATTTGTAAAGTAATAAAAAGCATTTTGTAATGTAAATGAAGTTGACACGCTTTTTGCGTTGTGATATGCTGATATCAGGCATATGGCAACTGATTAAAGGAAGGGAATGCGCAATGAGAAATAAAAAAGACAAAAAAACGAATTTAAATCCTGTTATATACTTTGTCATTTTGTCACTTGCGGCGACGATAGGACTTAATTATATGTTAAATACGCTCACTGTTCCGCAGCGTGAGGAGATATATTACAGTGATTTTATAAATCTTGTTGAGTCGGACAAAATAGAAAGTGTGGAGATAAAAGCGGACACAATCCTCATTTATCCTAAGGAGAAAAAATCAGAAACCAATCCTGTTTCGGCATATTTTGAGGGATTTATGCCGAGCAGAAAGGTTCAGTATTATACAGGCGTTATAGAAGACCCGAATTTGGTGGACACTTTAAAGGCACATAATGTGATGTTTAAGAGGGGAGTTACCGAAAACAATCTGTTTATGGAATTGTTTATCTCATGGATACTCCCGGCAGCCCTTTTGTACCTCTTTTTCGGATTTGTTATGCGGTCTATGGGAAAGCGTATGGGCGGCGGAATTATGGGCGTCGGCCAGTCAAACGCGAAAATGTATATGGAGAATAAGACGGGCGTGACCTTTACAGACGTTGCGGGTCAGAATGAGGCAAAGGAGTCGCTTGATGAGATAGTGGACTTTTTGCATAATCCGTCAAAATATACCGCAATTGGCGCAAAACAGCCTAAAGGCGCGCTTTTGGTAGGACCTCCGGGAACCGGTAAAACACTTCTTGCAAAGGCTGTTGCAGGTGAGGCAAATGTGCCGTTTTTCTCAATTTCAGGCTCGGATTTTGTGGAAATGTTTGTGGGTGTCGGTGCGTCGCGCGTGCGCGATTTATTTAAGCAGGCATCGGCAAAGGCGCCATGTATAATTTTTATTGACGAGATTGACGCAATAGGCAAGAGCCGTGATAATCAGTTCGGCGGAAATGATGAGCGCGAACAGACACTAAATCAGCTTTTGTCCGAGATGGACGGATTTGACTCGTCAAAGGGCGTTGTAATTTTAGCGGCGACCAACCGCCCTGAAATACTTGATAAAGCACTTTTGCGTCCCGGCAGATTTGACAGGCGGATTATTGTTGAAAAGCCCGATTTAAAGGGCAGAGAGGATATTTTAAAGGTGCATATCAAAAATGTTAAAATGTCACCCGATATAGATTTGCATGAAATAGCACTTGCCACAAGCGGTGCGGTGGGTGCCGACCTTGCGAATATGGTAAATGAGGCGGCGCTTAGGGCAGTCAGAATGAAGAGAAAAGCCGTAATTCAGGAAGACTTAATGGAGGCTGTGGAGATCATCATTGCAGGCAAGGAGAAAAAGGACAGGATTCTATCCGATAAGGAAAAGAGGATTGTAGCATATCACGAGGTAGGTCATGCACTCGCTACAGCTCTTCAAAAAAATACCGATCCTGTTCAGAAAATCACGATTGTACCGCGCACAATGGGTGCTTTGGGCTATACAATGCAAATGCCTGAAGAGGAACATTATTTAATGAGCAAGGACGAGATTTTGGACGAAATAACGGTGCTTTTGGCAGGCCGTGTAGCCGAGGAAATTGTGTTTAACACCAAAACCACAGGTGCTGCAAATGATATTGAACGTGCAAATGAGCTTGCAAGGGCGATGATTGCACAGTACGGAATGAGCGATAAATTTGGTATGGCGGCGCTTGAAAAACCGCAGAGCAGGTATTTAGACGGAAGAAATGTACCGAACTGCTCCGAAGCAACAATGACTCAGCTTGATGAGGAAATTATAAAGGTTCTAAAAGAGGCGCATGAAAAGGCGGAGAGAATGCTCCGTGAAAATATGGAGGCGCTTGATAAAATAGCTGCATTTTTAATAGAAAAGGAAACAATAACGGGTGAGCAGTTTATGTCTATTTTAAATGACATAAAAAACCCGAAAAAAGAGAAAGAACAGTCGGAAGAGGTTATATTAGTATAATAAAAAATCCCATCGCAAGGTGGGATTTTTTATTACTTTTTCATTGTAATTACTCTTATAACTCCGTCTGCTTTATCGGAGTATAGTACTACCGATGCGGACAGGTTTTCCGCAAGGTCGTCGATTGTAACCGATTTTATTTTTGATGTGTCGCTTATATCTGCTATCTGCACATCATCTGCGAGCTTATATATTTTACCGCCTATATAAATACGTCCGCCCTCTACCGCTTTTACCGAGGCTGCGGAGGCGATTTTGCGCATGGGATATATCTTTGATATTACGCCGTTTTGTGCTTTAAATTCAACGCCTGCCCCTACAGAAGTTGATATTGATGCTGCTGAAAGATTATAGCTTTCCTGATAGCCGTTTGATAGTATTTTATAACCTACAGTAGAATTATTATTCTTTACAAACCCGGCAATAACGCCAAAGCTGTTGGTGTTTTCAAGCCCGTTAACGTATAGTATTGCTATATCACCGAAACTGTTGCCCGAAACGGCGTTTATAATATTATCTTCAGAAATTTTTGAAGCTGTGAGCTTGTCAAAATCCAAAAGTTCACAGGAGGCAACCGCAGTATTTTCATCGGAGATGCGCTGAATTATTGCCGCGTCTTTTAATACATATCTTGTATTCACAGTCCTGCTGCTTTTATCTATTTTGCCTGCATAATCATCTTTAGTGACTGAGACTCTATTCATAAGATATGCCAGTGAATTTTTATAGTTTATCGAAACAAATTTTCCGATACTGTCCTTATAAAGCTTATCGGTAACTATATCATGTTCTTCGCCGTCTGACATAAACAAGGTTGTTACAAATTCGGTGCTGCCCTTATTTTCGCCGTCTTGTGCTATGCGCGATTCACTCTTTATAACAACGCCGTAAGCGGAATAATCAAAGCCTTGGGCATTGTCGGTTACAAAAGCTATTTTATCATTTTTACCGAGCAAAAGCGTTATTTTGTCACCTATGTCAAATGCACCCTCCGAAGCATTCAGGCGGTCTGTTGCAGAGCTGTTTCCGATTTCGTATTCCTTTCCGCCTACGGAAACGCTCTCTACATACGCTTTTGACGGATATGCGGAGTAGTATGTGCCTGTGACCTTTTTCGCATACACGTCCATAACATTTGTCTTAGTGTTATAGTAAACAACGTCGCCTGCCTTTATCTCGGAAAGCTTTGACGCCTCGCCGTTGCGGTAAACGGTAAGATTATTTGGATTTATAGGAATATTGCCTAAATACCCGTCCGAGTCTGTGTAATTTTTTGATGCCATAATCGGAGTGAGTCTTTCCGAACTTCCGATAACAGCAATATTCCAAAGTCCGTAACTGTTCCCGTAAAATGTTATATCAGTACCGTTTGATATGCGGCTTTTCGCTTGCTGTGGAGTCAGCCTGTCGCTACCATAGTAGATAACAAAGCTGTCATCTGCGTTATATGAACCCTTTAAGCCGTCAACGGTTGTGTATTCTATGTTATTGTCGGTAAATTTATTTAAGACACCCGAAACAGAGCACAGCTTTTCGCCTGATTCGTATTCGCGCACGGTTACCAAATAACCGTTTTTGTCGATTACGGCATAGTTATATACATCGCCCGATGCAACCGAAAACTGCGTTTTGCTGAGGTATGCAGAGGCTGTGTTTTTCTTTAAGTTTCCAGACAAAACAGTCACGCTGTCGCTTGACAGGTCATTGTCAAGAATAAGAGAATCCTCTAAAACCGTATAACCTGTCGTTTCGATGTAGGTATTTGCAGGGGAGAGCGAGGCTGATGGTTTCGCAAACAGCGCACGGTCAACTAAAACGGCGGCCGATTTTCTTGTCAGAGCTTCGTGGGGCGCTAAGTCAATGCCCGCGGTAAAGCCCAAAGAGGCTGCTGCGGATATGTAATTGTCGGGCCAGTAGTAGCCGACCTCATCTTCGGTATATCCCAAGGTTCTTAAAAGGATTGTAACCGCCTCGCAAACACTTATTGTGTTATCGGGACGGAAACTGCCGTCTGCATATCCCGAAAGAATATCGCGGCTTACAGCATATCTTATGTAATGCGTGTGCCAGCTCGCAACATCAACATCAAAAAATCCTGTCAAATTTGTACTTGCTTTTGCCTCTTTTTCCTTATCCATCATACAGACTACAATTTTGGTAAATTCCGCCCTTGTAATGGTGTTATCGGGACGGAAAGTCCCGTCCTCATATCCCGATATAATGCCAAGGTCTGCAAGTCTTGTGCTTGATAAGTAATAATCTTCACTTGGGGGAACATCGCTGTATTTAGCATATGCACAGCTGCTTGCAAAAACCGTTAAGGCAAGCACAGAAGATAAAAGTTTTTTCATATTTCAATATCCTTTCAAAATTATTCAGAGCGCAAAGCGTCTATCGGGTGCAGTTTTGCTGCTTTTTTTGCGGGTGCGATACCAAAGAAGATTCCGATAAACAGAGAGAATGTAAATGCCACAAAAATCATTTTAAACTGTGCGGCAAACTGAATATTTATAAAACTACATACAAATTTGCCCAAAGCTATCCCGATGATTATACCGACAACACCGCCCATTGAACTAAGTATCGCAGATTCGGTCAGGAACTGGAGCAGGATATCGGTGGTGCGTGCGCCTATTGCCTTTCTTATGCCTATTTCGCGTATGCGCTCACTTACCGAAACTGTCATTATATTCATAATACCTATTCCGCCGACAATTAAAGAAATTGCTGCAATACCTGCAAGCATCGCAGTCAGAGTCCCCATAATCTCATTTATGGTATCAAGCATTTCGGCAACGCTTGCGACATTAAAGCCGCTGTCAGTACCAAGTTTTTTTGTTATGTATGCCTTAAGCTCTGAAACTGCAGTATCAACAACTTCTTCGCTTGTTGCGTTAAAGTAAAAGCTTGTTATATTCTTATTTTTCAAAAAACGCATAGCGGTTGTATACGGAATTGTAACGGCATTATCGGACGAATTTTCACTTGAGTCGCCCAATTCTTTATAAGTACCAACTATTTTAAACTGCGTTCCGTTCAGTTTTATGGTTTGCCCTATGGGACTTATACCGCTAAAGTATTCCTTTACAATATATGAGCCGACAATACATACATAGGCTCGGTTTTTTACGTCATATTCCGAAATAAATCTCCCTGTTTCAACGTTTGAATCCTTTATATCGGTATAGGAGGAATCATAAGCCGATAGCATAGCGGTTGTATTTTCGCTTCCGTGCTTTAAAAGTACGCTTCCGGATATTGCAGGAGACATAGCCTCCACAAGCTCTCCGTTTTCCTCCAGAAATTTTTGCATATCGGAAAGGCTTATTGTTCGTGTAGAACCGCCCCAGCCTCCGCGCGACATTGAAACGGTAATCATTTTAGTTCCGAGCGAGGATAGGGAGTCTGTTATAGACGATGTTGCGCCGTTTCCTATACCTGTCAGAATAATAACCGAGGCAACGCCTATTATTATGCCGAGCATTGTGAGCGCTGAGCGTCCCTTGTTGCCAAGAATACTCTTTATCGACATTTTGAAAGATTGCGAAAGTTTTGAAAAATTCATATTTCATCACCTCCGAAATCTGCGGTCTTGCCGTTTTCGGCGTCGCCTATATCCGAGCCTTTTATGTTTGAAGCACCCTGCATATCGTCCTTATTGTCAATATCGCTCGTTATTTTACCGTCGCGTATGGTTATGATACGTTCAGCCTGTTTTGCGATGCTCAAATCGTGGGTTATTAAAACGATAGTGTTTCCGTCATTGTGCAAATCATGAATCATCTGCATAATTTCAACACCTGATTTTGAATCAAGCGCGCCTGTCGGCTCGTCGGCAAGAATAAGCGAGGGATTGCCGCATAATGCGCGTGCGACAGATACTCTTTGCTGCTGACCGCCGGAAAGCTCGGTGGGCTTGTGCATAGCTTTGTCGGCAAGTCCTACCTTGGTGAGCGCTGCAAGCGCCATTTCCTCACGCTTTGCGGCAGGAATGCCGCGGTATATAAGAGGAAGCTCTACATTTTCAAGTGCAGAAAGTTTGGATAAAAGGTTATACTGCTGAAAAATAAAGCCTATTTTTCGGTTTCTCAGGTCTGCAAACTGGTTATCGGTCATTTTGCTTGCATCTATGCCGTCAATCATATACTTTCCGCCTGTGGGGACGTCAAGACAGCCAATCATATTCATAAGAGTCGATTTTCCTGAGCCTGACGGGCCTATAACTGAAACAAATTCATGAGGTTTAATGTGCAGATTTACTCCGTCCAAAGCACGGACTTCATTTTGCCCCATTTTATAGATCTTGGTTATATTTTCTAATCTTATCATAAGGGC
>JAIKVQ010000006.1 GCA_024685565.1 Bacillota bacterium | reverse complement strand
TTTGCTTTGCTATTCCCTCCATCGCCCTCGTTGCCCCTGCCTCAGCATTTGAATGCTGTTTGTCAAGGGCGGCGGGACTGCAATAGAAAATTGCTCGTTTTTCTCGCTTACCTCTTGACTTTTAATAGTTAGTCTTTTGGTATAGAGATAAACATAATATTAATCTGCCAAAGCGAGGAGGACAGCATGAAAATACCCAGCCAGATGCAGGAGATTTATGATGATATAGGCGGGATGATCGTGCAATACTGTGAAAAGTATCTCAGCGAAGAATATAAAACGCTCTGCCTGCGGCTGTTGGAAAAACTGTGTCGCAAGCGGCCTTCTCCGCTGCTGAGCGGCAAAAAAAACACTTGGGCAGCAGGAATCGTCTATGCCATTGCGGCCAACAACTTCATATTTGACAAGTCCATGCCGATTCACCGGACCGCTGACGAATTGAGCCGTCCCTTCGGCATTGCGCCCTCCACGGCGGGGAACAAAGCCTCCGAGATTCGCAATCTGGTTCGCATGTCGCCATGGGACACGGAATGGATGCTGACGGAACTGGTTGATGAAAGTAACCTGAAAATTGCCTCTTTCCCGAAAAAATCCGAAAATGACGAATTATTTTCAAGCAGGAAAAAGCAGTGGTGTCGGACTACCTCCACAACTGCCCTCAAACACCGACCGGCAGAGCCGTTCGGGGCTGGTGCTATCCGCACCCCGTTGGTGCTGTGTTGGTGCTATACTACCCATAAATGCGATAAAAAGGCGATTAAAGTGGTGTTTTTGGTGGTGTCTGGAATTTTGAATGATTGGCAAAATGTCCTCTGAAACTGCAAATCTTCGACTAAAATTTTATTATTTTTTGTTGGGTTTGGTGATAGATTTTTGAAAATTGGTGTGGTAGTTTGTAATCAAAAAAAGGAAATCAGGAGGGCATTTATGACGAGATTATTGAAAGTGTATGAGGAAGTTAAAATCATTTCTGTCGAAAAGATATCCGATATGAGTGACGAAGATTGGAAATGGCGCAACGGTTTGGTTGGCAGAATTGGGACGCTGTATCTGTATAAAAGAGCACAACTTTACAGCGCTGTACTCGATACCGGAACACACATTTTCTATACCGGCAGAGGGCTGTTGGACATTGAAAATGACATAATTGTCTTGCGTACCCGCAATACAGAATACAAATATATGATATTAAATGAGGATGCGAATTGATGCAAAGAATACTGCTTCCAAGTGGAAAATGTAATGTACTTTAAAGCCCTGCATGCCTACTGTGCAGGGCAACAATTTTCTATATTGAATTATTTTTTAGATAGCCTATCATATTGAATTTCGGATTTGCCTGTTACTTTGTTTATCTTTTCCTTGTAGAGCAAAGTATATTTTGTCTGTCCGGCAGTAAAATCTTTATCGCCTTTTGGAAAAAACGAACGGCAGAAATGCAGGTCTGTATCTTCAATTCTGTCGAGGAATATGTATATATCTCTGCCTATATGCTCCGATTGCAGCAAGTAATCAGCTTGTATCAAAGAAAACACATTTCTCTTTGCGCTATATTTGAAAATAATATCATTGCTATCGAGCATATTTTCCAAAAATTCAAAATACTCGATTCGTTCTTTGACAAACTCAAAATGCTCACTTTTGGTTAAGGTGTCATAAGATATTTTCCCTTCCAATGCGTAATCAAACACCTTTTTTCTCGAAGCAGTACGGAAAAATTCGTTATCAACGAGCTTGTGCAGTCCGGCTAAATGGACAAACTCCGTTTCAGAAAAGTTGAGTATGATTTTTGACATTTTCCCTTTTCTGCCAATGATAAATTCATACTGTATATCAATCAGCTTTTGAAAAGCCAATGCGCATCTTTGCAGTTTGTCTGACATTGAAAAATCCCTTTCATATAATTAAAAACCGCCCTACCTGAAGCAGAACGGCTTTTAGTGCATTTTCTTTCGGCATTAAGCCTACGCCGATTTGAGGTTACACTGCACAAACCCCTCCTGAAAGCTCAGTATGCCAACGCATATCGGCACGCCGACATACATCTACGCTTTAACAGACACACCTGTTGCCTGTCATCAATATTATTATACTCGAACCCATAAAATATGTCAATAGATTTGAAAATTTTTATAATATAAAGTATAGACTTATCAAATTCTTTATGATATTGTTGGTGTAAGAAAGGAAGTGATTTAATGAGGAAAAGGTTACTTACAAACGGAAATATATTCAAAAGAACTGACGGTCGCTGGGGCGGTGTAGTATGGTATATGGACGAAACGGAAACACGAAAACGAAAATCATTTTCAGGCACTACCAAGCAGGAAGTTAATAGAAAAATAACCGCTTACATAACGGAATTTGAAAACAAAGTCAGCACTGATGAAGGCAAAAAACTGCTAAAAGACAGCATACAGAATTGGCTTGAAAATTACAAATTTCTATCGGTTGAACAGACCACTTATGACAGGGCGGAATGTATTGCTAAAAATCAAATATATCCAAACCTTGGCAAAAAAACAGTCGGTGATATAACCGCATCAGATGTGCGAAACCTACTGAATGACTGTATGAATAAAGGACTTGCATACACGACAGTAAAGAAAGTATATGTACTATTAAACGAATATTTCAGGACAATATATCTTGAAGAAATGATACCAAAAAACCCAATGGAAAATGTAGAAATGATTAAAAAAGCAAACTTTATGTCGGCACAGGGAAAAGAAAACTTACCAGAATGTGAAACGGTTACGGTATTCAGCGATGATGAGATTGAACGATTTAAAAAAGAGGCATACTCAAAATGCGCAAACGGTATTAAAAAACATAAGCAAGCATCAGCATATATACTTATACTCAATACAGGCATGCGTGCAGGCGAGGCATTGGCACTTAGAAATTGCGATATAGACCTTGAAAAACGGCAAATTCATATTCAAAAATCGGTAAAGGAAATCTATAACAGGGACGGAGTTAAGGCAACAGGGGGAAAATCAGCCAAAATCGGCAAAACCAAAACTGCCACAAGCAAGCGAACAATTCCCTTAAATGATGCTGCAATAGAGGCGATAAAAGTGCTTCAAAAAGAATACTACTTTGGCGAAAATGCGCCGCTGATATGTGACGAAAACGGAGATTATACCAAGCCCGTAAATTTCCGAAAGAGATTTTACTGCATACTGCGGGATAGCGGCATTGAAATAAAGGGCATACACTCCCTACGCCATACCTTTGCCACACGGCTTGTGAATGGAATAAAACAGTCTGACGGCACGATAAAGTCCCTCACCCCAAAACAGGTTGCAGACCTCTTGGGACACGCCACATCGCAAATAACCGAGATGTACTATGTCAAAAAAGATACATCCCGGCTAAATGGGATAACTGATGGATTTGATATGTAAAAGTTGATTTTTTATCAATACTGGAAAATTTCGTCGGTCTTAATTGTCTCCGCTATATTTTCGCTCATAATCATATGTGTAGGATTTTTGCGGAGTTGCAAAATTGATGCGGGGACTTCCTGCGATGGGGTTCCGAATATGCACAGTCTTGATGTTAATCTCTGCCATGCGACACGGGAGCCTGCAGTTGTTATTCCGTGCATATCAAGCACATTTTTTGCTTTCATCGCATCTCTGGGCCCCATCATTGCACCCTTTGGCGGCACTTTTGATATATCTCCCGAACATCCGAAGCCGCCGTGAAGTGAATTTTGTGCTATTGTAAGCGGGTGAAGGCTTGCTACCTTTGCTCCTTGTTCCAAATACTCCTCCATTGTAGGCTTAAACCAGTCATCAACAGGATCAATAAAGGCAAGATGCCCCGGCCAGCCGGGACCTGAATATACTATGTCAGCCTCGCCGTCCTGCTCAAGCATTTTGGAATAGTCAGGAGTTATTTTATTGCTATGATAGATAAAGTTTTCTTCCTTAAAGCCCAAGTCCCATATTCCCGAAAGCATAAACTTTTGGAAGGCATATCCAAAACCCGCCTTATATGAAAGCGGCGCTATATTTCCGTCCTCATCTGCCCATTCGTCCATCATATAAAACTTGACATTACGGCAGTTTACATTAAGCTCGCGCAGCATATATGCAACTTGTCTGTATGTAGGACAAGGATTGCACATTATCATTACAACCTTTTTATCAAGCCTGTCCGAGTCGATAATGCGCTTTACCATATCGGTAATCATTACCATTTCAAATTCGTCATTTCTTATGACATCAAGCCTGATATTTGGAATCGACGGGTGTTTTCCGTTCATATTGATAATGTCTTCTTTCGTTATTTTTCTTACTCTGTCGATTTCATTCTGATTTTTGAACGGATAAAAATCGTGCTTAAATGTTTCTCTAAACATATCCTCTCTCCTATCTAACATTATTTATTGCATCTAATGCTTTATCTATAAGCTTTCTGCCGAATGTCTCTGCAATCATTGAAGTATCTGTTTCATAACCGCCAGTTACCAATGATTCGGGCGTATATAAATACCCCGGCGCAACACCGTTTGACAGCTCATTTACAATTACTGTACCAAAGCCTGCCATTGCTTTTAAGTAAAGCCCATACTCAACAAATATTTCGCCTTGAATACCTATTACTAACGTTTCACCAAGTCTCAAAATCTGTATCTCACACGGATTTTCTTCTTCTAAAAGTTCTATTTTTATGCCCTTTTTCCGTAACCGTATATAGCCGAGTTGATCTTCAGAGCCAAGGCATTTGAGATTAGCATTCTGCCAAAGATAGTATTCATCTCTGTTCTCACTTTTACCATATTTTGCGCACAATTCTTCATAAACTGCTTTATCGTGTTCGACCCGCTTTATAAGCTCTTCCTCTGTGCCGAAATCACGGATTTCATATTCAATAGTATCATTTGCTGTCTTTATGGGCAGATTTTCTGTCCATTCTGCCTTTTTAAGTACCGAAAAAGCGGCTTTGCCGAGCGTTCTTCCTACCCTTTCAGCCTCGTCATAGCTTTCGCCTTTTCTATAGTATCTGCTCGACTGATTCCCCGATGTGCCCTGTGCAAAGCCTACAACCGCATTTGGTATAAGTTCTTCAAGCTGTATTTTTAAATAGCAGGGATAATCGGCGGTGCAGACATTACTCCATTCGTGTATAAATGTCGGGTGCAGAGTATAGTTTACCATTATCCCCGTTATATTATCGCTTTCATTCTTTATTGCCATAACGCTTACCAAAGGATCATGAGGTCCGCCCTTTATTCTGCGGTTACCGCCAATTCCTTCTTCTTCGCCGCAAATTGCCGTACCCGATGTGAACTTTGCAGGATAGGCGTTATTTTTAGCATCAACAATAAGGTTTGCGATTTTGTCTATAAGCTCCGCTACATATTCCTTTGGTTGCTGTGCGCCCGCCTCCAAGCTCTCTATATCAAGCCTGCCTGCCGCCCAAGGCGCTGAATGTGTATGCGAACAGCTTATCATAATGCTGTCCTTTGGGATTCCGCATAAAGCGTTTACATTTTCTCTGACAGATTTTACGTGCTTTTTTGAGAAAAATAATAAATCAAGCGTTACCATTACAGCTATCTCTCCGTCATTTTCAAGATACATACACGCAGCATAAAGTGGATCGTGAGCTCCCTCGTTATATCTCGGATAATGCGGATAACCCGCAAGCTCCAAGCCCTTTGGCGGTGTTATTTCCACTCTTTTCATACATGCTTTTAACATTGTTTTACTGTCTCCCCTCAAAAATTACTTTTTCTATATTAAATTCATTATCTACAAGCACAAGGTTTGCTTTTTTGCCGACCTCTACTGTTCCGATTTCTTCGTCCATGCATATCGCCTTTGCAGGGTTTGTTGATGCGGCAAGAAATGTATCACAAATACTACTATTTGTATGCTTTACAAAATTACGGCAGACAATATCCATTGTGAGTCTGCTTCCCGACAGATTCCCTTCAGAATCAAAGGAAAGGTCTTTTGCCTTTGCATACTTTTCTGACATTTCAGTTTCTGTCGCAAAGCTATCGGTAATGAGTAAAATTTTATCTATGCCCTTTACCTTTAATATGAGTTTCTGAAGATATGCAGGCACATGAATTGCCAAAGAGTCGGATATTAGTTCTGCATACATATCATCATTAAATAGGCAGTATTCGTCTGGACCTGCCCCGCGTATACCCTTGCTTTCACCTACACGCCCTGTTGCGTTCATACAGTGCGTCTGGATTTTTACGCCGTACTTTTTAATTCTGTCTATTTCATCAGGAGTAGCCTCGCTGTGTGCAACCGCAAAAACAGCATTTGGATTTTTTGACTTTACATATTCCATAAATTCCAAAACATTCTCTCTTTCGGGTGCTACCGCCCAGACCTTTGTCAAAGCTCCTGCACTATCCACTATTTCCGCATAGTCTTCTCTTTTTATTTCGCCGCGCCATTTATTCATTTTCGGTTCTGCACCGTATTTGGGATTGAGATACGGCCCTTCCATATAAAAGCCGGCTATGTTTTTTGAATTAGTTTTCATAGCCTGCTTTATTTTTTCGATTGCAGCAAGGTATTCTGCTTTTGTGTATGTGGTATAGCTTGTCGCCAAAACTGTAGTTTCGCCATGCTTTAAGAAATGCTGTGCCACTTTTTCGGGATTATCGAAGAAGTTGTATCCCCCTCCGCCGTGAACATGAATATCGACAAAGCCCGGACCTAAATAGAGGCCATTTGCATCAATTTTTTTGGCATTTTCAGGTACTTCAAACGTCCCCGTTTTACCGATTTTTGTTATTATCTCGTTTTCTGCAAGCAATGCGCCATTTTTCAGTATTCCGTTTTCCGTGACAATATTGGCATTTTCAATGTATATCATCTTTGCTCCTTAGTAAAAGATATTTCCTGTATTGCTCATCATAGTTTCTGTTCGGTTTATATGTTCTATTGCAGGAAAGCGGTTTTATGATACTTCCGCAAGCCTTTGCCGTCGCTCTTGCCGCACCTGCGCCTGCCGCTTCCTCAGTTGACGGAACACAAATTTCCATTCCTGTTACATCAGCTATAACTCTACACCACAAATCGCTTTTAGCTCCGCCGCCGAAAAGGATTATTTTACGCTTTTCTTCGTATGCGTTCATACTTTCCAAAAGCGCCCTTATTTCAAAAGCTACACCTTCAATAACGCACGCCGCAAAATTTGCTCTTGTATCGGATAGGGATAAGCCGTAAAATGCGCCTTGTCCGCTCATAAAGGGCAAAAAGACAAGGTTATTGCCGTTTTTTATTGCATACTCCGCTTCCTTATCGATTATGCCGTACTTTTCGCCCGTGTAAAAGGTGTCACGTACCCACCGAAGACATGTTCCTGCCGTTGCAACTACGCCTTCTGTAACCCATGTATTGGGTTCTAAATATCCGCACCATGTGACATTGGGTATATTGCTATTCTTAAGCTTTTTCCATAGCTTTGTAACAGCCGCCGCAGTTCCAAGCGATATGGTTATACTGTCAAAATCAAGTCCTACGCCAAATGCCGCACATTTCTGATCCTGTGCTCCAACTGCAACTATGCAAGTTTCTTTAAGTCCCAATTCTTTTCTTATTTCAGGAATGACACACCCTGCAACCTCTCCCGTATATGCAAGTTTTGGAAGTTTTTCCTTGTCTATATCATATTTTGCCAAGATTTCATCGCACCAACAGGCATTTTGCAAATCATACATAAGCGTACCTGACGCCATACTGTGGTCTGTAACAAAATTCCCCGTTAACTTTGCCGTCAAAAAGTCAAGAGGCATCAAAAACTTATACGCCTTTTGATATATTTCGGGTTTGTTTTTCTTTAACCACAAAATTTTCGGCAGGGTATATACGCTGCTGTACGGCTTTCCTGTGATTTCCCGGATTTTTTCTTCGCCAAAATCCGTTTTTAGCAATTCAGCTTCTTTCTCTGCTCTTGTATCAAGCCAGCTTATTGCGTTATCCAAAGGATTTGCGTTTCCATCTACAGGCACAACAGATATTCCTTGTGATGATATTGAAATTCCTTCTATACTTTCAGGCGATACGCCCGACTTTTCTATTGCG
>JAIKVQ010000212.1 GCA_024685565.1 Bacillota bacterium | reverse complement strand
CATTCCGCCTTTATGGAAGAAATAATCCGGAATAAAGCCCGTCATTTCAGTATCTTTATAAAGACTGTCATCAGGTCCTAAAATGCCCATATATGAGCCGATATTTATGATGCTTCCGCCGCCGTTTTCTGCCATATGGTCACCAAAGGCACGGGAAATCATAAATATCCCCGTCGCATTAACGCGCATGCTTTCGTCAAATTTTGCAGCATCGTCATCTACGCTTCTCATTGTTCGAAGAACGCTGTTATTTACGAGAATATCAATCTTTTTGCCGTCCTTTGTTATGTCTTCCAAAAATGATTTTATGCTGTTTTCATCGCCTTGGTCTATAACCCCTGCATATACCTTTAAGCCTTTATCCCTCATCTTTTTTGCATATTCTTCATTTGAGGCAAGGTTTCTTGATGCGGTATAGACCTCTGCACCTGCTAAAGCAAGGGCTTCCACCATCTGTCTTCCATAAAGACCGCTGCCACCCGTGACAACCGCCGTTTTTCCTTTCAAACTGAATAAGTCGGTAACATTCATGTTCTTTCTCCTTTTTAAACGGGTATTTTTACTACCGCACGCTTTACTTTTTCACTATTTTTATATTTCAAAGCAGGTATATGTGCATCTTCGGGAAAGGCAACCACAAAATCACCCTTTGAAAGTGTTATACGGTTTACTTCGCCGCGTAGTAAAATGTAGTCGTCAGCCTCATTATATTCTGTAACGGACATAAGGGTACTGACATTCGCATAACCGAACTGTTCCGTACCCTCAATAATATAATGAATGTCTATGTACTTTCTGTGTGCCTCAAAAGGCTTTTTATTTCCGGCATTATCTTCATCAGATGTAATCATTTCCGAAAAATTTACCGTCAAATCACTTGGATTTTTGCCGTATTCTATCGTTTTTAAAAGCTTTAAGGCATCATCAATTTTACTGCTGATACCATAATATCTTTCACAATCCTTAATATTTCCCGTTATCACAGATATTCCTCTTTTCCTCAACTATCTCTTCTGTTGCAGGTCATAGTGCAGGTCATATGCCTTTTCTTCTTCTGTAAACTTATGGCTTGTATCTATGACTTCGCCGTTATTCCATTTTCTGTCGCCTACATCTTCTGCTGTTCCCATAACGGTAATATTAACCTGTCTGTGACGTGCCAAAACATGATCCCAATCTATAAAATAGATGTGTGCAAATCTTCCGCCGTCAACCTCGCCGTCTTTTACGGTCAAGGTTTCGCTTCTGCCAAAGAATACACTGCGGAGGTGTCCGTCTGTATTCATACTTGAAAAATCGCCCGGCTCGTCAACATATCTGCCGTACTGTGCATGGATAGGACCTGGGTGTCTGTACTGATGCTCTTCCATAAAATCAGGTATGAACTTTCTCATGATGTCTAAAAGGTCATGCTGTAAGAACTCCAAATCGAATGAATCGATATCGTGCGAACATTCCTGCACCATAACAGAGCAAGTTGTATGATGCGATACAACGCTAACCGTACCGTTTTTAATACCTGAGGCAGCAACTATTTCATTTACTTCCTTTGAAATGTCATGAAATGTCGGTATCCAACCTCTTGACTGTAACTCCAATTCCTTTTGAAAAACTTTAAAATCCATTTTTTCTTCCTCTTTTCTTTATATTTTTTAATTAGTTATGTAACTCGTCCCATGCTTTGCGAAGATTAAAAAGCATTTCTTCGACCATTTCATACGGCCTATCCGATTTCATAATTCCGCTTGTTGTTCCTGTTGCCTGTGCGCCTAATTTTATGGTATTGTAAACATCTTGTCCGTTTGAAATTCCTGCACCTTGTAAAACCATAATATCGGGATTTATCTCTCTTACCTGTCTTATGGTTTCTGTAACATAGTTTGCATCGCTTGTAACACCTGTTCCGATTAGTTCCGTCGGCTCTGCTACCAAAAGATTTGGCGACATTTTGGCAATAGCACATAATTCTTCAACGGTATCGGCACAAACAATCGTTGCAAGCCCTACTTCATCTGCTCTTTTTATCGTCTTTTCAACAACATCAAGAGTCAGCTTTTTCTCTGCGTGATTTAGCATTACGCCCTTAGCACCTGCTGCCTTTACGGCTTCGGGAAGTACCGAGCCAAGACCTCTTCCCACCGTCAAGTAATCCATATGCTGTGCAAATACCAATATTCTTTCGGTGTTATCGGCTAAGAGTTTTATATCGGTATATTGCGGCGTTACGATTACATCAAGGTCGTATTTTATCGCCGTTTTATCAATCACCTTTGCAAGTTCAAGCATTTTTTCGCCGTATAAAAAGGCTTTCGGTCCTATCTCGAAAAACGGCGGTTTTATTTTAAAATCTTTATACATTTTATTGCTCCTTAAAAGTCAAGTATTTTCTTTTCCCCGTAAACGCTCTTCCAATCCTTTGTAAAGCCATCGATTGCGGCCTCTGTCATTGGGTGCGAGATTGCAATTTTGAATAAATCAGGTGAAATTGTAGCTGTATGACAGCCGCAGAATGCGCAGTTATGTATCTGCTGTGCATTTTTAAAGCTTGCGGCAAGAACCTGACAGTCCAAGCCGTAGTTATCAAATACGGTAACAATATCCTCAACCACTCTTACGCCGTCACCTATGATATTATCAAGCCTATTCACATAAGGTGCAACAAAGCTTGCGCCCGCATTTGCAGCAATTAGTGCCTGCTGAGGTGTGAAAATTGCCGTCATTGTAACGCCGATACCTAATTTTTTAAGCATCATTGTAGCTTTTAAGCCTTCCTCGCCAATCGGAATTTTTACGAAAAATTTTCCGCCGACAGTTTCTTTTATAAGCTTTGCTTCTTCCACGATTTTCTCGGCAGTTTCTTGAACAGTCTGAACATGGAGTGCCTTATCCTCACCGATTATCGCTCTTATACCTTTAATCAGCGCCCAAAAATCCGATTTTTCCTTTGAAACAAGGGTCGGATTTGTCGTTACGCCCTCGATTGGATAAAATTCGTTAATATGTTTTATAGCCTCCAAATTTCCTGTATCAATTAAGTACTTCATATATGCCCCTCCTTATTTAATCTTGCTCCGACTGCACCACCCGGATGAATGAGTGCAAATTGTTCTTCACTATATCCCGTCTCTTCAATTAAAGCTGTCTGCAAGGCATGGAAAATCACAATAAGAGAGGTTGTAGAGGTCGTGCCCTGCATATTATGCTTATCAGTTTCACGGTTAACATACTGTTTTAACACCACATCTGCTTCCTTTGCCAAGGGTGAGTCGAGATTTTCAGTAACCGTTATAACCTTTACTCCTTTTTTCTTGCAAATATCGAGTATCGGCATAAGCTCGGCAGTCTTTCCGCCACGCGAGGCAAAGAGCATAACATCGTCCTTTTTTAAGTACCCACTTCCACCATGAACGGCTTCTGCGGGTGATATGAACCTTGCAGGACGCTCACAACAGCACATT
>JAIKVQ010000169.1 GCA_024685565.1 Bacillota bacterium | reverse complement strand
AGTGAGGGAAGAGTAATATATGTAGGCTCACTGTCCAAAATTCTGTCTCCTGGACTAAGAATAGGCTATATTGTCTGCAGGGGAGAACTTTGCGACAAGATTGAAATAGTAAAGCAGCTGAATGATGTGCATACTCCTTGCCTTACCCAGATGATTGCATCGGAGTTTTTGAAAAGATATGATGTCTCGGCGCACATTAAAAAGGCTTGTGAGGTTTACGGGAGAAAATGCAGGTTTATGCTTGACTGTATGGAAAAATATTTCCCTAAATCTGTTAGCTGGACAAAACCTGAGGGCGGACTTTTCATACTTGTGTATTGTCCCGAAGAAATAGATGCTAAGGCTCTTTCAATGGAAGCAGTGCAAAAATATAAGGTCGCATTTGTGCCGAGCAACAATTTTGCAACCGATATAGACGCAAAAACAAGCTCATTCCGTCTTAATTACTCTACTATGCCCGAAGAGAAGATAGAAGAGGGAATAAAGGCAATAGGAATGCTTTTAAAAGAAAAAATCGGCGAATAATCGGGGGAAAGCAAATGGAAGACAAAAAGACAATATTTTCAGGCGTACAGCCGTCGGGCAATATTACGCTCGGAAACTACTTAGGCGCCATAAAAAACTGGGTTAGTCTGCAGGAGGAGTATAACTGCATCTATGCGATGATGGATATGCACGCCATAACGGTGCGCCAAAATCCGCAGGAGCTAAGGCGCAGAACATTAGACCTTTTGAAAATTTATATAGCCTGCGGGATTGACCCCGAGAAAAGCCTGCTTTTTGTGCAGTCGCACGTAGGCGCGCATGCACAGCTTGCGTGGGTACTTAACTGCTATACATATATGGGCGAGCTTTCGCGCATGACTCAGTTTAAGGATAAGAGCACAAAGCATGCCGATAACATAAATGCAGGACTTTTTACATACCCTGTTCTAATGGCGGCGGATATACTTTTGTATCAGGCGGATTTGGTACCTGTGGGAAAGGACCAGATGCAGCACATTGAAATAACAAGGGATATTGCAGAGCGTTTTAACAGCATTTACTGTAAAGAGGGGAACCCTGTATTTAAAGTGCCCAAAGGATTTATGCCAAAGTCAGGCGCTAAGGTTATGAGCCTTGCAGAGCCTACAAAAAAGATGTCTAAGTCTGACGAAAATCCGAAGGCATATATATCGCTTTTAGATGATTTTGGCGTTATGGTAAATAAAATAAAATCTGCGGTAACCGACTCGGAGGGCAAAATTGAATACCGTCCTGATGATGAGGGAAAGGCGGGGATAAATAATTTGCTTACCATAATGGCGGCTGTTACGGGAAATACGGAAGAAAAAATAGCGAGTGAATATGCCGGCTGTGGCTATGGTGATTTTAAAAAGGCTGTCGCAGAGGCGGTTGTTGAAGAATTAAGACCGATTAGGGCACGCTATGATGAACTTTCAAAGAGCAAAGATTATCTGGAAGAGCTTTGCAGGACGGGTGCTGAGAGAGCTGACTATATAGCTTCAAAAACCCTTAAAAAAGTATATAAAAAACTGGGATTTTTGATTTAAAACTCAATTTTGGAGACTGTTATGAGTACAAAAGAGACAATTTTTTTGATATTGACATTTGTTGTCGCATTTGCTTTTAGCTTTGCGTCAACGCCTATTGTGTATAGGCTTGCATACAGGGTAGGCGCAATAGATGTGCCCAAGGATGGTAGGCGTATGCACAAAAAACCAATCCCGAGATTGGGAGGCTTAGCGATAATTTTCGGGTTTGCCGTTTCAATCTGTTGCTTTGCGCACTTTTCACGCGCCTTAATTGCAACGCTTTGCGGAGCTTTTATAATTGCCGTTATGGGTATTATAGATGACTGCAAAAACTTAAGTGCAAAGCTGAAATTTTTAATACAGATAGCAGCAGCATTGGTGGTTATAATTGGCGGAAATATAAGGATAACGGTGCTTACAAATCCAAACATTTTTTCAAGCGACCCGTATATTGTTCTCCCGTGGTGGCTTTCGATAAGCACTACTGTAATTTGGATTGTATTTATTACAAATGCGGTTAATTTTATTGACGGACTTGACGGCCTTGCGGCAGGCGTATCGGCAATAATGTCGGTGAGCCTTGTGTTTATCGCACTTCGCATACAGGAATACTCTGCGGCAATAATTGGCCTTGCGCTTATGGGTGCTTGCTTTGGATTTTTGCCCTTTAATTTTAATCCTGCCAAGATTTTTATGGGTGATACAGGCTCAACATTTTTAGGATTTATGCTTGCAACGCTATCTATTCAGGGCGTTTTCAAAAGCTATGCGATAATAACCTTTGCCGTACCGCTTTTGATTTTGGGACTTCCGCTTTTTGATGCACTTTTTGCAATGATAAGGCGTATTTGGAAAGGTCAAAGCCCTATGGTGGCGGACAGAGGACATCTGCATCACAGGCTGATAGATATGGGATTTTCGCAGAAACAGACGGTGTTTATACTGTATGCAATAAGTGCAGTTTTGGGTATAACGGCGGTTGTGCTTGCAGAAAGCGGGACACTCCGTGCACTTATACTGATATTTGGTGTTTTGATATTTATGCTGATTGAGTCTATGACAGTAAAAACAATAAATCAGGAAGAGGAAAATAATAAATAGAAAGGCAGATTGGTGCGAAATGTTTGACAGGAAAGAGCTTAAAGAGCGTGCAAAACTTGTGCTTTTGCGGTCGTATTCAAAGATATTTTTGGCTTGCCTTGCGGTAAATCTTCTCTCGGGCGGCGGAATAGGAATTTCAACGCGGAAATTAAGAAATATTGATTTTTCGGCAATGCCGTATCAGAAGGTACTCGCAGTTTTTACAATACTTATAGTTTTATCGGTGATTACAATAGCTCTGTCGATATTTGTACTGTCGCCGCTTTCTGTCGGGCTTAAGAAATTTATGACAGAGAATGCAAAAGCTGATGCCGCATTGGACCTTTTGTTGACGCCTTTTGGGGATAATTATAAAAATATTGTTGTTGTTCAGTTCGTAAAAAATATATTTATACTTTTGTGGTCGTTGCCTGCAATTTTGCCGACGGTAGCTATGGCATTTTTCATAGGCGATATAGAAAGTTTAGCGATAGCGGTGAACAATGGCTCGGTAGTTGACAGTGCAAAACTTTTGCTTATTATGTTTTTGTGGCTTGTTGTTACATTGATATTTTCAATCCCGTCAATTATAAAAGAACTTCAGTATGTTCTTGTACCTTATATATTGGCTGACAATCCCGATACCGAATGGAGAAACGCACTTTCTGATAGTAAAGAAATGATGGTAGGTAATAAATGGGCATATGTAAAGTTGCTCTTCTCCTTTACATTATGGTACTTAGCAGCAAATCTGCTTTGCTGTATCGGCGGATTTTTAATTATGCCGTATGTTGAGGCGACAGTATGCGAAATGTATCTGGAGCTTTCGGGGAAAAAACCTGTAAATTATGAATATGAATAAAAATAGGCGTCACAAAGGTGGCGTCTATTTAAATTCTACATTTTTTATTTCAAAACTTTTACCGTTTAGATACTCTAAAATCCCACCATCTGTTGAAAACTCAAACTTTAATTTGTAGGCAAAAAGTGCCTGACTGGAGAAGGAGAATTTTCGGTTTGTTTCAAGACTTGCATACTTCTTATCCCCCAAAAGCGGATGCCCTATATGAGAAAAGCTTGCGCGGATTTGATGAGTTCTGCCCGTTTCGAGCTCTGCTTCCAAAAGTGAATAATCGGTAAATTCTTCTAAAACGCGGTATTTTGTAAGCGTTTTTTTTGCACCCTCAAAAGGCGTATCGGAAAAATTGACTTTTCGATTTTTTTCGTCACGCATAAGGTAACCCGGAATTTGCCCCTCTTTTTTATCAAAATGCCCGTATGCAAGGCATAGATAATACTTTTTAACCTCGCGGTTTTTGATTTTCTGATTTAAAATTCTTAAAGATTCAGCATTTTTTGCGGCAATTACGATGCCGCCAGTGCCTCTGTCTATGCGATTTGCAAGAGCGGGTGAAAAGGTATTTTCGCTGTCCGGCAAGTACTCACCCTTTTGGTATAGGTAGCTTTTAATATGTGAGAGCAGATTTTCGGGATTTTGGTCGGTATCCTCGTGCACTAAAACGCCCTGCGGTTTATTTAAAAGAAGTATATTTTCATCTTCGTAAATAATATCAAGCTTTGGAGATATGTTTATAAAATCGGACAAATATGACGGCTTTTCAAAAAA
>JAIKVQ010000144.1 GCA_024685565.1 Bacillota bacterium | reverse complement strand
AAAACACGGTACGATATTGCACCGGGGCAAAAGGTGTTTATAAGAGAAAGATATAATAATGTCAGAGAAGTAGTAATTATCAATTAAGGAGGAAATGAGATGTTAAAGAGTAATAAAAAAATCAATAAAATTACAGCTTTTATAACACTTATTGCAATATGCCTTACATTTTCTCAAATTTCAGCTTTAGCCCAATCAGAGGAACCTGCAGGGGGGGACAAGCTGCTTGTATCTTCGTATATAATAAACGATACATTTGACGAGCTTTCAGGGACAGTAACTGCTTCAAATTCAATATCAGGCTGGACATATTCTTCAGGAACTGACGGAAAGGCATGGATTACCGGCGGGAATGCGCTTATGTTTAATACCGGCGGCAGCAATACGAGTGTTGTGACGCGTGAACTTGGAAATGTAGCAGGCTCGCCAATAATCACTTTTGACCTGAGCATTTCGGTAGGAGATGCGAGGCAGTATTGGAAATTTTTCGATTCCAATGACAATCAAATATGTCAGATTGATATAGGAAGAGCTGACAACGGTAATGAGTCACTATCCCTGAACAGTAATCCTGTGATACCTGTAGGGGTACATGGCGCAGGCAAAAAATTCTATACGCTGTCATTTGATTTTGACAATAAAAATGTTACACTTGATGTTGCAGAGTATAACTATCAATGCGGATTTTTGAACAACAGTGCTGAAAATCTGTCTTATTTAAGCGTTCAAACAAATCCCTGTTGGAATAATTCTAACTATATTTTGGACAATTTCAAGGTGATTTCAACTAAGGTCAGAGCCTATGAAGAGGATAAAGTATGGAATTTGGATAATACAGAGTACACCATTACAGAAAACGGTGAAAAATACAATTATATCCACGACACTGATTATGCTGGCACAAAGGTTGCAATCAGCGGCATTATTCAGATAGATTACGATTTAAATATTACAAACGGCAGAGCAAGACAGAGTATCCGCTTTTATGATATAAAAGACCGAGAAGTAGCACAGGTTTATATCGGTAAGGTTGACGGAAGCAGCGAAGCAGATAAGGCGTTCAGCCTGAACAATGCTATTCTGATGCCGTCATCTGCAGGCAGTAAACATCATACGGTAACTCTTGATTTCAAAAACAAAAAAGCTGATTTAATCGTAGGCGGAGTGTCTCTCTCTGCACCTGTGGATTTTATTGATGCTAATGCAGAAAATTTGGCGTATATTCGTACAGAAACGATAAGTATGTGGAATGCAGAACCTCCGATAACTTATGCATATTCCAATTTTAGTGTTGTATCAAAAATTACCGCTCCGGAGCATGTGGGAAGCAGTGATTTGACAGAATCAGAAAAGAACTATTATGCATATGTAGTAAAGGATAATTTTGAAAACGGAGTTTTAGAAGACAAAATGAAGTCCGGAGGCAGTTTGTGCGAATGGCAGCATAAAGAAGTGGGTTCAGGCTGCTATATACAAATTGGCGGAGATACAAATAACAAATACCTTGAATTCTATAACACTACAATAACTTCTGCAAAAAATGTAACTGCTATACGAAATATGCCTTCAAACTTGACAGGAAAAGTTAAAATCAGTACAAAGTTTTATATATCTGCAGCAACGGCATATACATCACTCAGAGTAAGGGACTCTGCGGGTAATAACTTAGCTGCGCTTTTCTTTGGCAAAAATGGCAAGGTTTCTTTGAATAGTAATGGTGATACTGCACTTTCATTTGCCGCAGGCAAATGGTCAACGATAAATATTGAAATAGACACAGAATTAAAAACAGTAAAATGCAGTATTGACGGAACGCCGTTTAGTGATTCTCCTGTTGTATATGCAGATGCAGGAGCGGCTTCTGTAAGTGATGTTTATTTAGATACATCTGCAGGCAGTAACACATATGTAAAAATAGATGACTTTAAAGTATATTATGACTATACAAATGAAATAAAAGAGGCATTTGACTCAATTGCCGAATCTAATATATCAAGTCAAGGATTAGGTGAAATAACAAATAATTTGAATGATTTGGGAAGTATAGAACTTGAAGGGTTTGACATTTCTTTTTCATCGCGCAACGAAAAAGCATTGAAATCTGATGGAAAAATAATCAGACATAATTTTACGCAAACGGCAGAGTTAGAATGCATGATAACCAAAAAAACTGATTTTACATGTGTTCAAAACGCATATGTGAACAAAGTGTTTTATATAAAAATTCTCCCAAATGAAGGCATTACAGATGAAGAAAAATTAGAGGATATATTAGAATATTATATTACATACGATTTTTTGACAAATGAAGAGCCGGACCAAATAACTCACGATCTAATTGAGCTTCCGCAAAAAGCACCGGACGGGGTAGTTTTGGAATGGACATCAACTGAAACGACTGTAATTTCAACAGATGGAAAAGTTACCAGACCTGAATGGCGGGAAGATGATAAAGAAGTTATTTTGACTGTATATGCAACATTAGGTGAATCGCAGAGAACAAATGATTATGAGTTTATTGTTCTCAATGAACTAAATCCTGATGAGGTTTTTGAGATTGTTTTGCCTATGGTGGATATACTGGATTTAGCAAATGAACAGCCAACCGGAATTAAGACTAACCTCAAACTGCCAG
>JAIKVQ010000109.1 GCA_024685565.1 Bacillota bacterium | reverse complement strand
TTCGATTTATATAGAATTTGTTTTGGGCTTTCATACTATAAATGCATTTACCAATACTGTTGAATGGTCTAAACCGAATGATTTCGAGGGAAAAATCGGAATTAAAAATTTGCGGTTTGGAGAAGTTATAACAGATATTACCGCCATAGGTGATAAATGCACTGTAATATCAAACAAACCCTATAACCTGAAAATAAATGAAAAAAATTTTATAATTAATAGGGGATTAAATGAAATTACTTTTTAGTAATTGGTGATATTTTATATATTTATGGTGAGATATTTTATTCATTTTTCACAAATCATACTTTATAATATATGATAATAGGGTGACTTATAAAATACGGGAACTGGAAGTAACGAATAATGCAGATTATACAGACCACATCTCTTGAAAAAGTTTTGCCGAAGTATAGTTTTACCGGTAAAAATATTGACAAACTAACTGTACTAAAGGGCGAAAAGGCATCATATCAGATAGCTTTTAAGGCAGAAAGAAGGACTACGGTAAAAATAGCAACAAACAGCAGTATAAAGAAAAACATAAAACTCTATAGTGTAGGATGTGTGCCGGTAAATCTTCCGACCTATCCTGATGCTATTGACGATGAAAATTATATTACTGTTGAGCCTACAATTATGCCTGATATTTTATATCCGATACAAAATAATGAGATTTTGGCGGAGGGTTGGTTTCAGAGCCTGTGGGTAAGCGTTGATGAGAATGCCCCTGTTGGAACGCATCAAATAGAAATAGAGCTGATGGGAAATACCGAAAAAGGTAGTATAACCCTTTATTATGAGGTTTTGCCAATAGAGCTTCCCAAACAGGAGGTCATTTTTACAGAGTGGTTTCATTGCGATTGTATAGCTTCCTATTATAAAGTAGACATGATGAGCAAGGAGCATTGGGCTCTAATCGAAAAATTTATAAAAATGGCATCAGAAAACGGTGTTAATATGATACTTACACCGATATTTACGCCACCTCTTGATACTATTGTCGGAGGGGAACGCCCTACTATGCAGCTTGTTAAAATAAAAAAGAGCGTAAAAGAATATACATTTGACTTTTCTGATTTGATACGCTGGATAGATATGTGCAAAAAATATAATATTAAATACTTTGAAATGGCACATCTGTTTACACAATGGGGCGCGGAATTCACTCCGAAGATCATGGCAGATGTGGGCGGTGAAGAAAAACGGATTTTCGGTTGGGATATAAAATCAGACTCGGAGGAATACAAAGAATTCCTGTCACATTTTTTGCCTGCACTTATTAGCTGTCTTGAAAACGCAGGCGTAAGCAAAAATACATATTTCCATATTTCGGATGAGCCGTCAGCTGAACAGCTTGAAAGTTATAAAAGAGCAAAAGAGGTTGTTTTGCCTTATCTTAAAGGGTTTAAGATAATGGACGCAATGTCAAGCTATGAGCTTTACGAAAACGGCATAATAGAACATCCTGTAGTAGCAGTAGATCATATTGAAAAATTTTGTGCAAATAATGTTCCGGACTTGTTCGGTTATTACTGCTGCATTCAGACTGTTGGGGTTTCAAATAGGTTTATAGCAATGCCATCAAGACGCAATCGTGCCATTGCATATCCTATTTTTAAGTACGGATTATCGGGATTTTTGCATTGGGGGTACAATTTTTATTATTCTCAGCTGTCAAAATATGAAATAAATCCCTTTGAAGAAACCTCTGCCGGGGGCGCATTCCCTTCGGGGGACTCGTTTTCGGTCTATCCCGGAGAGGACGGTCCTATTGCTTCACTTAGACTTCTGATTTTCAATGAGGCTTTGCAGGATATAGGAGTAATGAAGGTCTTGTCAGATAAAATTGGAAAGCAAAGGGTTATAGAAATAATAGAAAAATACGGTAAGGTAGAGTTTAGTTATACACCGACAAGCGATGAAATTTTGTATAACATAAGGCGTGACATTATTGATTGTCTTAAACAGTCATATATGTTGGAATAAAGTAAAAAAGAAAGGGGTATTTTATGAAAAAAATCAAGAAGGCGATATGTTTGCTTATGAGCGTATTGATGATTCCGATAGCGAATTTGTCAGTAAACGCAGAGCAAATATATTCAGGAAATCTAACGGAGTATCTGTATAATGGTGAACCGTTTAGTTGGAATGGCTTTGGTCCAAGTGGAACAGTAACAGAAATAACTCCAAGCTTTACAAATTCGGATAGCGAGGTTGTTGCTATACCTCCAAGCTCGTACAATCCCAATCATTCAAGGGCAGCAAAAGTATCCTTTACTGCTGCGGGAACTGATGTATGTACAAAAGGATGGAATACGCCGAATTTAACACCTCTTGTTGACAATGGCTATTTACGGGTTGAGCTTTATTTTGACGGAACTGCGGAACAGGCAAAAAATATGTCGTTCTATTTACGAGATACAAGCGATCGCGCATCAAGAGAAGTCAGCTTTAATGTTTTTACCCCTAAGGAGTGGAGCGAATGCTTGATCCCCATCGCAGATTTAATAGATAATGATTTTACAGGCGGAAATTTGAGAGAATTTAGAATGAAAACATCAGCAAACTTTACAGGAAGCTGCGATGTTTA
This sequence comes from Bacillota bacterium, assembly GCA_024685565.1. Lineage (GTDB taxonomy): Bacteria > Bacillota > Clostridia > UBA1381 > UBA1381 > UBA1738. Next base: position 271 of record JAIKVQ010000109.1, on the reverse strand, counting down.
TATTCACGAAATCGGATTCAAGAGTTTGCTGAGCGGATATAAAATAACTAATCCGGTTTATACGGACTCTAAATGGGGATATTATGATACAACAGGTACATATGTAAATATTAACGGACAATATAGTGTGTGGTCAAATTCTGTTAACGCAGATGTAGGTAGTTTTTCGGCTGAACGGAATGCAGGTCAAGGCAGTAGCGTAAAATACGATATGCTCGCTCTTAAAAATACTTATACCGGTACAAATACAGCAAATATACAACTACCGATA
>JAIKVQ010000164.1 GCA_024685565.1 Bacillota bacterium | reverse complement strand
ATCAAGTGCTTTTTTATATGATTTCATATACCTTTCATCAGATTCGTCAAAAAGGCAAAAACCTTCGTTAAACTTTGAAATAAGGTCAAAATGCCCGATTATCTGTGCATTTTTTATTTTTGCAACAGTTGAAAAATAGTCCTCGGCAATTTTATAAAAATCTCCGTCATAGTACTTTTTGACAGCTTTTTTTAGGCAATCCGCGCTTTCATCAATCGGGATAAATTCATCACCTATTTTGAGATAGTGTACAGAGCCTATTACATAGTCATAGCCGTCTGTCGGCTCATCTGAATAAAAATCCTGCTCAATTCCACACAGAATTTTTATTTTATCCTTATATTTTTCTTTAAGAGATGAAATTTCATCTTTGTAAGCCTGTATTTTATCCTTTTTCATACAGTAGCTTTCGTCAAAATGTGTGTAGGAATGTGCGGAAAAACCAATTTCATCCATGTTTTTTCGGATAGCCTCCAAGACTACCTCCTCAGGTGTATTTTTGCCGTCACAGTAGGTTGTATGAATATGAAGATCACATAAATTCATTATACCATTTTCTCCTGCTTGATTTTTTTGTCGATAACGTGGCGTGAGGCAAGCTCTTTCCATATGTCGTCTAAAGAAATACCCATTTCTATCATAAGCACCATTATGTGATATGTTAAATCTGCGATTTCGTATATAGTTTCCTTTTTGTCATTATTTTTCGAGGCAACAATTACTTCGGTGCTTTCTTCACCGACCTTTTTAAGTATCTTATCAAGACCTTTTTCAAAAAGGTAGGTAGTATATGAGCCTTCCTTTTTCTCTGTTTTTCTGCCCTTTATAAGCTCAAGCAGGCTATCCAATGAAAACTCAGAAAGACTGTCGCTTTCCCATATTTCATTTGTAAAACAAGAATCATTTCCTAAATGGCACGCAGGTCCGTCCTTTTCTACCAGTATGGTAAGAGCATCATAATCGCAGTCTGCCGTAATGGAAACAATGTGCTGGTAATTACCGCTTGTTTCGCCCTTTAGCCAAAGTGTATTCCGAGAACGGCTCCAAAAACAGGTAAGTCCCTTTTCCATTGAAATTTTAAGGCTTTCCTTATTCATATATGCTAAAGTAAGCACCTTTTTTGTGCGAGCATCAACAACAATAGCGGGAATAAGTCCTTTTTCATCAAATTTTAGTTTTTCAATATCAATCATTTTTTTCTCCTTTTTAAAGTCTTACAGGTACATTATTTTTATGTAGTTCGGCTTTTAAATCTTTTATGCTGATTTCGTTAAAATGGAAAACAGATGCGGCAAGCCCTGCGTCAACCTTTGGCAAAGTGTTAAACAGCGTAACGAAATCATCTATACAGCCTGCACCGCCCGATGCGATTACAGGCACATTTACGGCATTACATACTGCGTCCAGCATTTCAAGGTCAAAGCCGTTCTTAACGCCGTCTGTGTCGATTGAGTTTAAAACAACCTCGCCTGCACCAAGTTCTACGCATTTTTTTATCCATTCTATGGCTTCCATACCTGTATTTTCTCTTCCGCCTTTTGCAAATACACGAAAGACTCCGTCAACTCGCTTTACATCTGCCGAAATAACCACACATTGACTGCCGTAAAGTTTTGCGGCATCATAAATAAGATTTGGATTTTTTATAGCACCCGAGTTTACGCTGACCTTATCTGCACCACATTTTAAAACTCTGTCAAAATCATTTACAGAGTTTATTCCGCCTCCAACAGTTAGCGGAATAAATATTGTTTTTGCAACCTCTTTTAGTATATCAATAAATAATGCCCGTCCTTCGCTTGATGCTGTAATGTCATAAAAAACAAGCTCATCAGCACCATTATCACTGTAAAATTTGCCGAGTTCTACGGGAGATGAAACATCTGAAAGACCAAGGAAATTTACGCCTTTTACAACTCTTCCGTCCTTTACATCAAGGCAGGGAATAATACGTTTTGCATTCATTTTGCCACCTCTATTGCTTTTGCTAAATCAATTGCGCCTATGTAGTATGCTTTTCCGATAATTGCACCGTATATACCGAGTTTGGCAAGCCTTTCTATGTCGCTAATCGAAGAAACTCCGCCAGATGCAATTATATTCATATCAAAATTTTTTTCTAATTCTGAGTATAACTCAAAATTTGTGCCTTGCATAGCACCGTCCTTTGAAATATCGGTACAAATGACAGTTTTCACTCCGATTTTCTGCAATTTTTCAAAAAAACTATTAACTTTGTATTGAGATTTTTCAGTCCAACCTTTAATTGCTACATATCCATCTTTAATGTCAACACCTACAGCTATTTTATCGCCGTATTTTGCCACTGCATTTTCCAAAAAGACCTCGTTTGTTACAGCCGCAGTCCCTAAAATTATGCGGTTTGCACCTACTGAAATATACTTTTCTATAGTTTCCATAGACCTTATTCCGCCGCCGATTTCAGCAAATAAATCAGCTGTGTTAAGTATCTTTTCGATTGCGCCCAGATTGCGCACTTCGCCGGTTTTTGCACCCTCCAAATCAACTATATGAATAAATTTTGCACCTTTTTTTACAAAATCAAGAGCTACTTCTTGGGGGTTATCGTTAAAAACGGTCATATTATCATAATCACCTTTAAAAAGGCGAACTGCCTTGCCGCTGTATAAATCTATTGCAGGAAAAATGTTCATTTATCTGCCGTTCCTTTCATAATCAGGTTATAATTCACAGAATGCCTTTAGTATTTTAAGACCTACGTCTCCGCTTTTTTCGGGGTGAAACTGACAGCCAAAAACATTTCCGTTTTCAACAGATGCGGTAATCTCTGCGCCATAGTCGGTAACAGATGTTACATATTTTTCACAGTTTGCGCCGTAGTAGGAATGTACGAAATATACAAAATCACCCTCGTTGATATACTTAAAAATACGCGATTTCCTGCCCTTAAAATGCAGAGAATTCCAGCAAATGTGCGGTATTTTATAATCTTTCGGAATGACATTTTTAATGGGCATAACTTCGCCCTTAATAAGACCGAGTCCAATATGTTCGCCGTACTCATAGCTCTTCTCAAAAAGCAGCTGCATACCAAGGCATATTCCTAAAAGCGGCTTTCCGCTTTGTACCTCATCTAAAATTATATCCTTAAGACCAGTATTTTCAAGTTTTTTAGCTGCGTCGCCGAATGCACCCACTCCCGGCAGGATAACTTTATCCGCACTGTGAATTATATCTTTGCTACTTGTAACTATTGCATCAGCGCCTATATATTCAAGGGAGCTTTTTAAAGAAAAGAGATTTCCTACTCCGTAGTCAATTATTGCAATCACTTTTTAAAGCACTCCCTTTGTTGACGGAATTTCGTCGGCAAAGCAGACGTCAATTGAAGATGCTTGTTTTAGTGTTCTTGCAACCGATTTAAAAGCACCCTCTATGATGTGATGCGAGTTTGTACCTGCAAGCTGCTTTATGTGAAGAGTGCATTTTGAATTACGGACAAAGCCGAGCCAAAACTCTTGGACAAGCTCGGTATCGAATGTGCCCACCTTTTGCGTGGGTATTTCAAGACCGTATGCCAAATAACTTCTTCCTGAAAAGTCAACTGCTGAAAGAATAAGCGCCTCGTCCATAGGAAGTATTGTATTTCCATAACGCACAATGCCCCTTTTTTCGCCAAGGGCCTCATCAAAGGCACAGCCTAATGCTATACCTATGTCCTCAACAGTATGGTGGTCATCAACGTCTGTGTCGCCCTTGCATGTAAGCACAATATCAAATCTGCCGTGCTTTGCAAAGAGTGTAAGCATGTGGTTTAGAAAACCACAACCCGTATCAATACTGCTTTTGCCCGTTCCGTCAAGATTAAGTTCTAACGAAATGTCGGTTTCTCCCGTTTTCCTTGCTATTTTTGCACTTCTCATTTTTTATACCTCCAAAATATCTTTTATAGTATCAATAAGTATACGCATTTCATCAATACTCCCAATTGTAATTCTGTTGAAATCGCAAATTTCTTTTTTTGGGAAATGGCGTACCAGAATACCACGCTTTTTTAGTTCTTCATAAAGATTAAATCCGCTGATTTTGTTATGTCTTGCAAAAAGGAAGTTTGCAGAAGAGTTTGTTACGCTAAATCCGAGTTTTTCAAGTTTCGATTTGGTGTATTCTCGGTTTTTAACAATTTCATCGCAGTTCCTTTTTGTCGTTTCGACATCTTTTAAAACGCCTATTCCCAAAGCAGCAGTAATGCTGTTAACATTATACGGGTTTGTGGAGTACTTAATTTTGTAAAGGTCTTGTATCAGTTCTTTTGCGGCAACTCCAAAACCAAGCCTTGCTCCTGCCATAGACCGTGATTTTGAAAAGGTTTGTGTTACCAGTAAATTGTCATATTTTTTTATAAGCGGAACACAGCTTTCACCGCCAAAATCAACATACGCCTCATCAATAACCACAATGTTGTCCGGATTGGACTTGACAATTTCTTCAATCTGAGGCAGTGTAAGTGAAATTCCTGTCGGAGCGTTAGGATTTGCGATAAAAATGTTTTTATTTATGCTGATATAGTCCCTGAAATCTATTTCAAAATTTTCCGTCAGAGGAATTTCCTCATAGGGTATGCCGTTTATCTCGGCAAAAACCTTGTAGAATCCGTATGTTATATTGGGGAATACAGCTGTATGTTCCTTATCGCAAAAAGCCATAAATGCGAAATTCAGTATTTCGTCCGAACCGTTGGTTGCTAAAACCTCGTCCGGAGATACACCGAGCATATTTGAAATTGCCTTATGTAAATCCCTGCAGTCAGGATCGGGATAAAGATTTGTTTTATTTAAAGCCTCTTTTGCAAACCTTTTCGCATTTTCCGAAAGGGGAAAAGGGGACTCGTTTGTATTTAACTTAATATAATCACAGTCTTTTGGCTGTTCGCCTGCAGTGTAAGGAACTAAACCGTCATATTTTTTGCTGAAAAATCTGCTCATTCTCTATCAATCCTCAATTCGTATGACCGCACTTTTTGCGTGGGCGGTAAGCCCTTCCTTTGTTGCAAAAAACTCTACGTCTTTTGCGACTTTACCGAGTGCGTCCTTTGTGTAATATGTGTACTGAGTCTTCTTTACAAAATCGTCTACAGAAAGCGGACTTGAAAATCTTGCAGTTCCGCTTGTGGGCAGGGTGTGATTTGCACCTGCTAAGTAATCGCCTAAAGCCTCGGGACAGTTTTTGCCCATAAATACAGAGCCTGCATGATGTATTCTGTCGAGATAATCGAATGGACTATCGAGGCAAAGCTCTAAATGCTCAGGCGCAATTTCGTTCGCGACATCTATTGCTATATCAAGATTTTCACATACTATAATTTTTCCGTTGTTTTCAATGGAGGCTCTTGCAATTTCCTCACGCTCAAGACATCTTAACTGTTTTTCTATTTCCTCGCTTACATTTTCTGCAAGGGTAATACTGTCTGTAACCAAAACGGCACTTGCAAGTTTGTCATGCTCCGCCTGGGAAAGCATATCTGCGGCTAAATGACGGGGGTTTGACGTACTGTCTGCCACTATCAGGATTTCACTCGGTCCTGCAATCATATCAATTGCAACTTTTCCAAAAACCTGCTTTTTAGCTTCAGCAACGAATGCATTACCGGGGCCTACAATTTTGTCAACTTTGGGTATTGATTCTGTACCGTATGCTAAAGCCGCTATTGCTTGCGCTCCGCCGACTTTAAACACTTTATCTACCCCTGCAATTTTTGCCGCTGCCAAAATTGCAGGATTTACCTTTCCGCTTCTATCAGGGGGAGTAGTAATCACTATATTTTTGCAGCCCGCAATTTTTGCCGGTATAGAATTCATAAGAACGCTTGACGGATAAGCGGCTGTGCCTCCTGGAACATAAAGTCCTACCGCTTCTATCGGGAGGATTTTTTGTCCCATCACAATGCCGTTCTCCTCATTTATTATAAAGCTGTTTCTCACCTGTTTCCTGTGAAATTTTTCGATATTATACGCAGCTTTTTTTAGTATTTCGATAAATTCAGGCTCTATATTAGACATAGCCTCATCAAATTCCTGCGGAGAGACCTCAAGATTAGATAATTTTACCTTGTCAAACTTCTCACAGTAATCTAAAACTGCGCTGTCACCGTTTGATTTGACATTTTGGATAATATCCGATACAATGCTTTCAACATCAAATTCGGGAGTTACACGCGCGAAAATGTCCTTTTTATCAATTTTTCCGAGTTCAAGTATCTTAATCATATTTTTAAAATTCCTTTGTTTGGGTAAGATTTGTAAGTCCGTCAACAAGCTTGTTTATAACCGAGTCATTAAATTTATAGCTTGATTTATTTGCAATAAGCCTTGCGCTTATGGGGAAGATATTGTTTATAACCTTTAAGTTATTTGCTTTAAGGGTATTTCCCGTTTCAACAATGTCGACTATTACATCTGCCAGATTTAACAGTGGCGCAAGCTCAATTGAGCCGTTAAGATGAATAATATCAATATCCCTGCCTATTGATGTGTAATATCGTTTGGCAATATTGCTGAACTTTGTTGCAACACGAAGTGTTTTTCGGGGATTATCGTGAAAATCCGAAACCGAGGCAACCGCCATATTGCAATTGCCTGTATTTAAATCAAAAAGCTCATATACATCAGGCTCATACTCAAGCAGAATATCCTTTCCTGCAACACCTATGTCAGCCGCGCCTCTTTCGACATAAATTGCAACGTCCGACGGCTTTACCCAGAAATACCTGAGTCCCTTTTCGGGATTTTCAAATATAAGTTTTCGGCTCTTTTCGGTAACGCCAAGGCATTCAAAGCCTGCTTTTTCAAACATTGAATATACCTTTTCTCCGAGCCGACCTTTTGGAAGCGCTATATTAAGCATTGTTTTCAAGAATTTTCACACCGCCTTCTGTTACTTTTACAATTTGCTTATATCTTGCCTTTTCGGGAAGATTTCTTTGCACCATTACTGTGCCTCCGTCTTTTGAAAAATGCCTTGCAGCATCGTTTATAGAATCAATATCGGTTTTTACGTCATATAAAATAACGGTATCCGCATCATAACAATCGGAGTTTTTGTATAAAAATTCCAGCATATCAAGATATACGGCAAAACCGATAGCCTTCTCATCTCTTTTCATCTTCTTCATAAGGCTGTCATACTGACCGCCTGACAAGACGCTTGTAGGTATGCCATTTATAAAGCCTTTAAACAAAAAACCGTTATAGTATTTCATATCACTTATAATTGAAAAATCAACGCGGATTTTGCCTTTATAGCCATTTTTTTCAAGCATAGTAAGAATTTTTATCAGCTGTGCAGTTTCATTTTTGCAGGGCAGTGATTCCAAAAACGGCAGGACTTTCTCCAAACTTCCATATGTTGAATTAAGCTCTTTTACTTTGCTTAAATCAATATTTTCTCTTTTTTCTATCGCACAAAGCTCAGATAAGTTCTTTTCTGCTATGCAGTTTATAACCTGTTTTTTAATATCTGCGGAAGGAACTTCTGTATCAATAATGCTTGAAACTATTCCAAGATGCGAAATATCTATGACATAGTCCTTTGAAATTAAATTCAGGCTTTCTGAGGCAAGCATTAAAACCTCATAAATTGTATAATCGTCAATGGCTCCTATACATTCAAGTCCCGACTGCATTATTTCTTTAAACGAATTACTGCCTTTTGACAATCTGTAAACATTTTCGTTATAGTAAACTTTTTGCACAGAGCCTGAAACGTCGCCGAGGTTTTTAATTATTGAAAGCGTAACATCAGGCTTTAACGCCATAAGTCGTCCGTCTGTATCGGTAAAGGTAATAATGTTATCGGAAATCAAAAAATCTTTGTTTTTAAGATACAGGTCATATTCTTCAAATTTGCACATTTTATAAGGCATATACCCGTATTTTCGGTATAGCGAGCGGAGCGCAAATATTGCTTTTTCTTCATTTTCCAAATATATGTTATTCATTGTTCTCCTCCAGATATTTAAGCACAGCATTGTATCCGCCGTTGCCATACATAAGACACTTATTTACTCGGCTGATCGTAGCGGTGCTTGCACCTGTCAATTTTGAGATTTCCTGATAGTTTTTTCCGTTTTTGAGTTCTTTTGCTACCTGAAGCCTTTGCGACATTTCCTGAAGCTCCTTAATTGTGCAGACATCTTCAAAAAACATCTTGCATGTCTTAATATCCTTAAGACCGAGAACAGCCTTTAAAAGCATATTTACCTGTTCGGAATAGTATTTATCCATTTTACAGCACCTCTTTTTCGCTTTATTAGTTTAACACACTAAAGCGAAAAAGTCAACCAAAAGATTAAATTTTGCCGTTTTGCATAAAAAATGCGATACAACGGGATAAAAACTAATCAAGATATATAACATTTTTTTATAAATATATTGATTTGGCAAGATTTTTATAATATAATCATTGGAAAAGGGGGAGTGTTATGGATCCGCAAGTAATATCATATAAATGTCTTTCCTGCGGTTCGCCTCTTGGATATGATAAAAGCGGAAAGTTAAAATGTGCATCCTGTGATGCCGAATACGATTTGGAAACCTTAAAAAAGTTTACAGAATCGGCAGATGGGGATAGCCAGTTTGACTGGAAAGATTATAAGAAGAGTTTTGAGCAGAATAAGAAAACATTTGAAGATACAGTGACATATATATGCCGTTCCTGCGGTGCGGAAATCGAAACAAATCCACAGACTGCCGCAACGCACTGTCCGTATTGTGACAATGAAATCATTTTAAGCGACAGGGTAGGAAAGGGATTAAAACCAAACGGTATTATTCCATTTAAGATTGATAAAAAGGGACTTGAAGATTCAATCAGGGCGCATTTTAAGGGCAAACGGCTTTTGCCGAACAAATTTATGTCTTTGCACAAAATAGGCAAAATTCAGGGAGTGTATGTTCCGTTTTGGTTGTTTGATGCAACTTTAGACGGCGGAATGCAGATGGAGGCAACAGAAACAGTTTGCTATTCCACTTCAAAATATGATATAACAGAACATATTCATTATCTTATAGATGTTGACGGAAAAATGACCTTTAAAAAAGTGCCGGTAGATGCAAGCATAAAGATGGACGACGATTTGATGGATTCACTGGAGCCTTATGACTATTCCGGACTTGTGGATTTTGAAACAGCATATCTTTCCGGATTTTTGGCTGACAGATTTGATGATGACCCTGACAGCAGTCTTCCGAGGGCATCGGAGCGAATGAAAAACAGTGCGGAGGAGGTTTTTATTAACTCCGTAGATAAGAGTTTTGACACTGTAACACGAAAGAACAGCAACCTTAACATAATAAACTCAAGCGTAAGATATGTTATGCTTCCTGTTTATCTTATGAATGTCGGTTATAAGGGGAAGAATTACAGATTTGCAGTAAACGGGCAGACAGGCAAGGTAGTCGGCGAATTGCCGATAAGCAGAGCAAAGAAGTACCTTTATCTTCTGCTTTCATTTTCCGTATCACTTGGCGTATATTCGCTGATTGCGTGGCTTATAAGCCTGTTTATAAGATAGGGGGTGCAGATTTGTGAAAAAAAGATTTTTCTCCTGTATCCTTTTGATACTGATAATTATTCCGATATTTTTTATTAAGGCAGAGCCTTTATACGACGGCTCGATTTATCGCTTTAACGATTACTGCGGAGCTGTTTCCGAGGCAGAGGACAAGAGTATAAATGACAGAATAAATGAAAGTATTGAGCCATTAAAAACGGATTTTCCGATTTTTGCGCTTGATGAGTACAAAAATGATATGGAACTTTCAGAATATGCTGATATTGTATATGTAAACAACAAATTTGGATACGGCGAAAAAAAGAGCGGAATTTTTCTCATAATAGACACAGAAAATGAAGTATACAATATCTTCTTTTACGGAGATGCCAAAAATAATATTCCAAAACCGGTAAAAGAAAGGCTTTTTGAAAGGGCAGACGAGCTTTTTAATGATGATACGCTATCAAATTACGATATGTTTAACAGCTATTTGGACAGCGTGTTTGCCATGTCTAAGGAGTGGAATGTCGATAAGGCGGATAAAGCGGACGGTATGCCGTATTGGTATGTTGATGACACCTCTGCATTTGAAAATTACCACGCAGAAAACCCGCCCCGCGTGGTAGATGATATGGGACTTTTAACAGAAGAACAGAAGTCAGAACTTACAGATCAGGTCCAAAGGATTTGCGATACATACGATTTTAGCTATGTGATTTTTATTGATGATAGTACGCATGGGCTTTCAAAAGATGTCTATGCTGCTGACTTTCTGTACTATGGGGGATACGGAAAGGGTGATGATTTCAGCGCTTGTTGCTTCTTCTTGAGCTTAGAAGAGGGAAATCGCGGTTGGAGAACAGTATCAACCAACAGCTACGAAAGCATTTTCACAAGCGATGTCACCTACACAATAGACGAAATTGTTGACCGCGATATGCGAAACGGAAACTATTTTACCGCAATAAAAAAACAAGCGGATTATATTGAAAAGAGCTTGAGTGAAGATAATTTTGAAATAATTTCACGAAACAGTCGTAATAAAGTAAACTTTTTCGGTTGGCCCTTGATTGTAGGACTGATAATTTCATTTGTTATTGCGGAAATGGTTATTTCGGATATGAAACGGAAAATGCGACTTTATACGGCGGTCAGCGCGAACGAATATCTGGTAAAAGGAAGTCTTAATATACGCAATAAATCTGTAAGGCGTATATATACAACAATTACACGGACGGCAAAGCGGGAAAGCTCATCTGGCGGTGGCTCAAGCTATTCAAGCGGAAGCGCATCAAGCGGAGGAAGTTACTCATCAGGCGGACGTGATTTTTAAAAATTAAACAAAAAGGAGAGAAAATTTTATGGGACTGATTAGAGCAGGAATAGGTGCATTAGGCGGAACATTAGCAGACCAGTGGAAGGAATTTTTCTACTGCGACTCGCTTTCGGCAGAGATCATTATGTCAAAGGGCGAAAAGCGCATAGGCGGACGCTCGTCAAACAGAAAAGGAGATGATAATATTATTTCAAACGGGAGCGGAATTGCAGTTGCGGACGGACAGTGTATGCTTATTGTTGAGCAAGGAAAGGTGGTTGAGGTTTGTTCAGAGCCTGGCGAATATACCTTTGATACCTCAAGCGAGCCGTCAGTGTTCACAGGAAACCTCGGAGATGCTGTTCGTGAAACATTTAAGGTTATAGGAAAGCGTTTCACCTTTGGAGGAGATACGGCAAAAGATCAACGCGTGTATTACATAAACATAAAGGAATTAGTAGATAACAAATTCGGTACTCCAAATCCTATTCCTTTCCGCGTTGCAGATAAGAATATAGGTCTTGATATTGATGTTTCGGTGCGCGCGTCGGGTGTATATTCATATAAGATAGTAAATCCGCTTCTTTTCTATACAAACGTATCGGGAAATGTAGCAGATGAATATAAAAGAGAGCAGATTGACGCACAGCTTAAGACAGAGTTCATATCAGCGCTTCAGCCTGCATTTGGAAAACTGTCGGATTTGGGTTTAAGACCGAACCAAATTGTGCAGCATAATAGCGAACTTGAAACTGCGATAAATACGGTTTTGTCTGAAAAATGGGGGAATTTAAGAGGTATCAATGTGGTTTCGGTTGCTTTGGGCAGCGTTACACTTCCCGAAGAAGACCAAGAGCTTATCAAAAATGCTCAGCACGCAGGAATTCTTCGCGACCCGACTATGGCAGCTGCAACGCTTACAGAAGCTCAGGCAGAGGCTATGAAAGCTGCTGCTGCAAATGATAAAGGTGCGATGGCAGGCTTTATGGGAATGGGAATGGCTATGAATGCAGCCGGTAATATGGGTACGCAAAACCTGTATGCTATGGGACAGCAGCAGAACGGCTGGAAATGCACATGCGGCGCAGTAAATACAGGTAATTTCTGCACCAACTGCGGTGCTAAAAAGCCTGAACCAAACGCATATGTGAAGTGTTCAAAGTGTGGCTGGACTCCGCAAAACGGTGCAAATGCTCCGAAATTCTGCCCTGAGTGCGGTACACCATTTGAGGAAAATTAAAAAAAATCACATTAAAACGGCAGCTTTAGCTGCCGTTTTTTACTGTTCTTTTAGTGAAATTATAAGCCGAGCTAAATCCTGTTTTGACAGGGTGTAATTCTCATCAAATAAAAATTTCTTGGGTATTCCCAGTTTGCCTAAAACATTATTTGCATATGATACGGTTACATCTTCATCCGGCAGGAAGAAATTATCAGCGCTTTCAACAATTTTAAGAGCTTTTGCTGTTCCTACAGACTGGTAGTATACTGTGTCTTGCAAAACATCTGAAAAATTATCGTCAAAATCCTCTTTTAAATTGAGTAATGAAATTAAAAGCATAATAAACTCAGCTCGAGTAACTTTTGCATAACTGCTGTGAAGATATATATTTGCATATGATTCTGCCCATTTCAATATATTTTGCGATGCAAAATCATCAGATATATAACCTGCCGAAAACTGATTCTTAGGTATAATATTATAAACAGAGGCATTATAATACTGTCTCGGTTGCTGGCGCATATAGGGGCGCGCGGGCGCTGAAAGGTCTACGGTATATGCTGAATATATATCCATAACATCATTATTATAAATAATAACCTGCATATGCCCGTCGCCCAAAAGGTCACAGCAGGCAATACTGCCAAATGTTTCAAGAGTATAAACTGTTCGCATATATTCGTCGTAAAGTGTTGTTACAATGTCTTCCTTTTTATGTCCTGCAATATATGTTTTACCGCTTTTGTCAAATCCGTATACAACGGCAGGAAGATATACTGTTTCATTTTTTTGCATCAAAAATTCTCCGTCTTGAGAGAACATAGAAAGACTGTCCATAAGCAAAATATCATCTTTTTGTGAGTTTTCGCGAAAAGGCGCAACGCACAGACTTTGGGTAGAATCATCTATTTCCCATAAGGACTCGCCTTTAGCATTATATGCGCGGACAAACGGACCGCAGAATATTACTGTGGGTAATTTGTCATCATCAAATGTGCAGGCGCAAACTGAATTGGCATGTGCAGGCATATCCGCTTTCCATAAAAGCTCGCCTTCACTTGATAAAACGTTGTAGCCTGCA
>JAIKVQ010000094.1 GCA_024685565.1 Bacillota bacterium | reverse complement strand
TTAAGTACATAGATAATCATAAAAAATTTTATTTTGACTTTTCTATTATTTGCATTGGGGGTGCAGTATGTTTCGAGAGAAAGTATTTCCGTATATGAAAGCATTTGAGGGAGCAGACGGGAAGATATATTATGTAACTTGCTATCAAGATGGCAGTACAACATTTCATATTGAGGACTGTCCCGGTCAAACCGTAATAGACTTTTGTGAGCTTGACCTTGCCGATTACAAAACTAAACTGATTGAATTTATGAATATGCCTTATTCATTTGAAAAGTATAACAGCCTCCGTGATTTTGCATGGAGTGTAGCAGACTTATTAAAGGATAAGCATTTTTATGCATATTTTTTTACAACCCATAATATGAGCCGTATTTTAAGCCGAACTATAAAAGTGGATATATTTGAGCTTGATGAAATATATAGACAGGACATCAATGATATCAAGGCAATTTTGGAAGAAGTAATTACTATTCAGGAAGTATTTTCTGATGCAATTCATCTGTGTCTTGATAAAGAGAATTTGCCAAATAGACATATATCGGAAAAGCTTGTAGGATTTCTTTTCAAGTATTCTCAATTCAATAATTTTGTATTAAATACAGGATATGCGCTTATGCCGAATATAGACGGAAAGCTTAATTTTGAAGCGGTAAATGAAATAAATGAAAATGATATTACCGATGCAAAAGAACAGCTTCGCATAATGAACGAAGACGGAACGGTTCTCAGCGTAATGAATTACAGTATAATCGAAAGATTGAATGAGCTATTTTACTATGAATTTATGCAGATTATGAAAAGCGGACGAAAAATCAAGATTTGTAAGAATTGCGGGAAATATTTTGTCTTAAAGGATAAAAGAAAACGGGAGTATTGCGATAGGATTTATGAAGATGACAAAAGATGCTGTGATATTGGTGCTGTGAAAAAATTTAAGGATAATCTGGAAGATGAATATTTAAAGGCGGCGCAGAGGCTTTACAGAACAATGTATTCGAGAATGGACCGAGCATTGTATAAAAGTCCGAATCAAAAATCCGATAAGGATTTAACCGAAGATGAATTTGCAAAGTGGAGTAAAATCTATTCAAAGGCAAGAAGAGACTATATCAAAAAAATCATCTCAGGAGATGAGATGATTGATAGAATTAATCCGAAAATTTAATAGTAACCCCGCCCATTTTTTCAAAACCCTTTTTCTTTGTTTACAGCGGGTCAAATTTTGATATAGGTTGAATTATAAAATCAGTTATTATTCTTGATTTTATTTTAATAAAATGTTATAATAAAAGCATAATATAGTTAATGTAAGTTTTGGAAGCTGAAAGGAGCATAGTTATGTCTTTGAAATGTACCGTAATAATTCAAAAAGAAGAAGATTGGTATGTTGCAACCGATGTAAATTCAGGAGTTGCGTCACAAGGGAAAACGATTGACGAAAGTATTGCCAATTTAAAAGAAGCGGTATCTCTATACTATGAGGATAACGCTCCATCAAACATTTCTAATGAAATCTATGTCACAACAATGGAGGTTGCGGTATAATGGGTTCAAAATATCTTGTGCTGTCTCCAAATGAAATTATCAAGGTTCTTAAAAAGTACGGATTTCATTTTGTTTCACAAAAGGGCAGTCATAAAAAGTATTCTAATGGCAGAAAAACGGTTATAATTCCTGACCATTATGAAATTGCGAAGGGCACACTAAAAAGTATTTTAGCAATGGCTGATATCCCACTTGACGAATTTCTCAAGATGTTGTAAAAGAAAAACAGGCGGAGTTGTAAAAAGAGCAATTCCGCTTATTTATTAATGCGTCCTATTTGGCGGTACGGGTGGGTAGACAATATCTTCGCATAATTTTATGATTTTTTTTACAAATTTTTGTTGAATTGTATAGATGAATATATAAAATATTGCGGAATACTTGGCGAAAAATCAGAATATGAAAATGCTATACAGAATTATCTTGATGATGCGGTAATCAAGAATATGCAGTATTCGGTTGGTTGCTGTAAATATGGCATAATACCGAAATATATAAGTGATTTGCATAAAGAAAACAAGCTAGAAGATGAGTTGAAAAGATTTATATATGAATTGAACTGTGGATTTCTGCTCGATGTTTTAACAAGAGATGTACGGATAAATGACATTCCCGTAGATGATTTGAAAAAGACACAGGAAACACAAAATGAGGAAGATATAAAAAGATGCCTTAAAGGAATGAATTTCATCTATCCCATAGAATGCTATAATTGAGAGTCAGGCGAGACAACAGATTACTTTGTATTAACACAGCCCTGTGTGCGTTATCATCAGGTATGTGACATTTTGCATTCTTTG
Source organism: Bacillota bacterium (assembly GCA_024685565.1). Classification (GTDB taxonomy): domain Bacteria; phylum Bacillota; class Clostridia; order UBA1381; family UBA1381; genus UBA1738. The sequence goes on along the minus strand of JAIKVQ010000094.1, from coordinate 2,659 downwards.
ATAAATGGACAGAATGATAGATATAGTTACATAATAGATCGAATAAAAAGGAGAATCCTTGCAGATAGCGTAATTGTGGAAACGAGAAGAAAATTAAGCAGAGAAAGGTATATGGTATGTAAGCTAAACTTTGCGGACGGGGCCATTGATATGGTGATATATGACCATAATAATTATGAAAGCGGATTATATACCGTAAATTTCGGAACAGATACCAGCCTTACAAATGCTGAAAAGTGTGCGGTAGCAGAATGGCGGTATAAACAGGTTATAAGGAATACCGCACTCTATCTCGGAAACAGTTATGTTGCAGAGAATGGAATTGAATACAAAAATATATGGGAATTCCTAAATGAATTAACGGAAGATTTTAAGTTGTAATATATAGTTGGTTCGGAATATTATATAATATGAAGTGCGAATCCAAAATGTATTAAAGCTTAATTGAGAATATATTTTTATTTATAACATAAAATAAAAACATCTTCCTATTCTTGATTATATCATTCAAAAAGTATTGACAAAATGATTTTCTTGTGGTACAATAAGTACGAAGATGAGGTGCGAGGGTAGCACCTATAAAAAAAGAAATCCCCATCAAAGATTGGGTGTGAGGGTAACACCTATAAAAAAGAATTCCCATAGGAAGATATGCCCCTGTTCGTATAGTTCAGGGGCTTTTCTTTTCAGGAAGGTTTAACATGAATAAAAATAAGTATTATAAATTAAGTTATTTGTCTTCGGAATTTTACAAGATATATAATTCGGAAGAATATCCTGAAATCGAAAATAAAGAAAGTCGACCATATATGGTTATTTTGATACAAATAGATGAAAATACTTTCGCAATACCGTTCAGAACTAATGTTTCACATAACAATTGTTATAAATTCAAGACATCGACAAGACCAACCGGTTCTGTAACGGGATTGGATTATACAAAAGCAGTTATTGTAAATGAAGAAAAGTTTATTGGTGCAGATGCAAGAATAAATGATAAAGAATACATAGAATTAAATGAACACTATGCTTTTATTATAAAGCAATTCAAAAAATATGTTTCGGATTATATAGAATTTGTGAATGGCAAGCAAGCCTATTATTTTACCAAGAAATTCCAATTTACGACATTGAAATATTTTCATAAAGAATTGGGCTTGAATTGAAATTATACGGTGTTTTGAGATTCTTCAATAGCATCAAAAAAGCATCAAAGGGCGTGAGGATTGAGGTGGAGGATTGAAAGAATGTCCAACCTGTGCGGAAATATTCGGGAGGGACGAAATATCACGATTACCTCCAAAACCGCGTGCCCAAGGTTCGAGTCCTTGTACCCCTGCCACGTCGGAGCAAGCTTTATATCGCTTGCTCTGATTTTTTTGCAAAAATCAGAGTTCGCTCATGCCACTGCTCCTCCTTTTTCGCAAAAAAGCTCGCTCGTTTCGGCTATGCCTTTGTAAACGCAGGCATGACGCCTCCGCTTCGCTACCACTTTTTTGCGACTTTTAGGATATCTATACCGTTCAGTTCGTTCACGTCGGAACGGCTTAAACACTGGGTTTGAGCCGTTTTTGTGTGTTTTGTTGTCTAACAAATTTTACCAAGTTTTTCCAAAAATGATGCTCAAAAGAGCATCATTTTTGCATCTGGCGCATTCCTTTTCCAACCATTCCGTTTGTTACAGCATCAAAAAAGCATCAATTTTTTAAAAATCATTTATTATTAATCCAATTCTATATGATATTCTTTAATAACTATTTTAATTTATCTTTGCATTTTGATTTTCTGTTTCCGATTTTCGGTTTCATTCACATACAATATAAATCCGCGTGTCCGAAACACATATCAAATAGCCTTTTCTTTGTTTATGCGGGTCAAATTTTGATATAGGATAACAGACGGATTAAATATAATTTTTGTACTATATTTAAAATAAAATCTTATGTGTTCTAATTGTGCTTTCATTTTTTTCAAGGCTGATAATGCCTTTCTTTTTGGTTATATCAAAATTACTGTCAATAAAGTCGGGAATTCCGCACCAAGGCTCAATACAGATATATTTTGCATTCGGTTTAGTCCAGATTAAAAGATAGGGGAAGCCGTCAAAATCAAGTTTGATCTCGTAGTCTGTTTTATCGTTTTTAAGCGTCAGTTTTCTCGATTTCAAGTTTTGGAATACAAGCGCATCAATCTCAAAATATTCATCTTTAAGAGGTAAAATGCGGGAGTTTTTGAGAATTACATTTTCATCATAGGTTAAAAGCGGACCATCAACAGGCGTAGCAATCAAATTCTCCTCTTTATCGAAAATGACACTCCATTCGCTTATTCCATTGGGACATGAATATGCCTCGTGTGAGCCGATTGAAAAATAGATATCGCCGTCGGTGGTATTTTTAATATCATAAGTGACAGTTAATTCGTTTTCCATGAGTGAATAGATTACTCTTAGTTCAAAATCAAACGGATAGCATTTTTTTGTTTCATAATTGGATTTTAATAGGAATGTTGCACTGTTTTCCGATTGTGCTTCAACTTCAAATTCGCTGTTTCTTGCAAAGCCGTGCTTTGGCATAAAAAATTCTTTTCCGCCATAAATGAATTTATCATCTTTTAATCCTCCGCATATAGGGAATAAAAGAGGTGCATGACCTTTCCA
>JAIKVQ010000074.1 GCA_024685565.1 Bacillota bacterium | reverse complement strand
ACATGGTGGCACATCCAGCAGAAACGGCACGAGTCTATATGTTCTCTTGATTTTTGTGTAAACTGCATACTCTATCCCTCCTTATAAGCCGAGCTTGAACGGATTCATGATTCCGTTCGGGTCAAGCTGTTTCTTTATTCCCGTAAATACCTGCATTGCAGGTCCGTACTGTTCCTTCATAAGCCTTCCGAGCTTTATTCCGACTCCGTGATGGTCGTTTACTACGCCGCCGTTTGCTAAGGCTGTTCTTACGCCGCAGTTCCAGATTTCCTGATGCAGTCTGAATGCTTCGTGCGGGTCTTGCGGGACTTTATCGCCGTCAACTATGAATCTGTCATAAATCATACAACCCCACTCATACCAATGTGAGAAGTGTGCAATAAATTTTGCCTGCGGGAAGTTTGTTTCAATGGCTTTTTTCATTTCCCAATAGATATTTTCAATCTTGTCATACGGTGCAATCGTGTCCATTGTACCGAAGCACTGCGGTATATCCATCATATGTCCCGGATAGAAGAAGGTTATCTTTTCCTTCCACCATTTTTCACCGTATTCCGAGCCTAAATCCTCGGCACCGTATTTACCGAAGGTTTCAAGAAGTATTTTCATCTCTAAATCTGCCATCTCTTTAACGCCTTCAATAGCGATATTCATAAATGCTCCGGGTTTCTCAACGCCGACAATCTTCTTGATCAAAGACGCTGTCTCCGCCTCATCGTAAAGACGCATTACAGACGGCTTGAACTTTTGCAAAAGCTCACGCCCTGCGTTGAATGCGTCTGTCATGTTGTGGAACAAAAATCCTCTGAATTGTCTTGACTCGGGCTGTTCAAAAATTCTCATCTGCGCCTTTGTCATAACGCCGAGCGTTCCTTCAGAGCCTATGAAAATCTGGTTAAGGTCAGGGCCTGCCGCGTGTTTTGGTGCGGGCGAGGTTTCGATAATGTCGCCGTTAGGAAGTACAACCTCCATTTGAAGTACCATATCGTCAATCTTTCCGTATTTTGTCGATGATACGCCGATACCGCGGTGTGCCAAAAATCCGCCGACTGTCGAGCAGGTAAGCGATGAAGGATAGTGCATTGTTGCATAGCCCTTTTCGTTTGCCGCCCATTCAATGTGTTTGTATATCGCGCCTGTGCCACACTCTATGTACATTCCCTTTTCATTTACATCATAAATTTTGTTCATTCTCTTTGTATCAAGCACGATTCCGCCGCATACGGGGATAGCACCGCCTTGCGTTCCGCCGCCTGCGCCCCATGTCGTTACGGGAATTTTGTAATAATTAGCAATCTTTAAAACTGCGGAAACCTCTTTTGCGTCTTTAGGTGCTACAATAAAGTCGCCTTCAGGCATACGGAGTCCGCGGTCTGCCCACATTCTTGAAAGCCAGAAATAGTCAACGCTGTGAGCCACCTTGTCAATTGTTCTTGTTGAACAATTTTCTCTTCCGACTGCGTCCTCAAGCTCGGTCGCAATCACATCAAATAAGAAGTCTGTCATCTTTCTTCTCCTCCTGTCATTCTATCTTAATGTAAATCTTTAAAAATATTTATCTTTTTAATAACCCGTTCAATTTAAAAGTATTTTTTGTATTTATACAGTTATAACCATAGTTATAAAACTGACTACCATCATATTTTAATTTTAAATTTTGCCGCACATAATATTATTGTTTTCAAAAAATCGGTCAAATTCAAAGACCAAAATTTTTCAAATTAAGGTCTTTAAATCTTTTATCCCTTTACCGCTCCCAATGTAACTCCGCCAACAATATATTTTTGGAATACAATGAAAATTATAAGTGACGGAATACTTGCAAAAATCAATCCCATCATATAAATATTAGCAGTTATGGAAGCATCGCTCTTTAATATAAAAATTCTTGCAGGAGTTGTCATTTTTGCAGTATCTTTCAGTACAAGGTATGGCGAAAAATAATTAGCCCATGTGCCACTTAATGCACCAATACATACAAATATAACAACCGGTAGTGCAATTGGAATCATGATTTTATAGAAAGTCTTAAAATCACTGCAGCCGTCTATCCTTGCAGCTTCAACAAGTGCTGTAGGTATTGAGTCAAAATTGTTTTTGAACAAAATTATATTAAAACTGTTAGCTGCCGCCCCTAACCATAACGGAACATAAGTATCAAGAATATTTATATTAGTAAAAGAATTAAATTTATCATCTATGACAAATGGGAATGAAATGTATGACATATATGTCGGAACTGTTCTTATAGCTCCCGGCATCATCATAGTCCAGACTACAAGTACAAAAACAAGTTTTGTACCTTTAACGCGCAGTTTTGATAAAACATATCCTGCCAATCCACATATAAATATTTGAGCGATAACATTTCCTATTGAAACAATTATAGTATTAACCATACTCCTGCCCAATTCCAAACTCTTCCATGCAGTTGTAATCCTTTTTATTGCAATCACAAAAGAAAACTCTTTTGGGAAAAAGGCAGTTGATGAATATATTTCCTGCGTAGATTTAAACGCTGTTAATACCATCCATATTGCGGGGAAAAAGGTTGTTATGCACAATATAATCAAAATTGAAAACAAGATCCAATAAATTGTCTTGCCTTTTATTGATTTTAAATCATTAGGCATAAGTAAACCCGGTTTTTTTTCTGAAAATGATTTCATTATTACCCCTCCCCCTACTGATTATCTTCGACTTTTTTGTTAAGGTAAAAATAGAAACAGGTTGCAAGAATTAGTATTAGAAACACAATTGTTCCAAGTGCCAATGCCTGACCTACTCGTCCTTGAACAAAACCGTACTGGTAAAGCTGATAACCAAGAGATGTAGATGCACCGTTAGGACCTCCGCCAGTCATAACCATTGGCTCCTGCATTACCTGAAAAACTGCTATAAGCTGTCTTACAATATTAAGTACTAAAAGTCCGGAAATCTGCGGTATTGCTACATGATAAAATCTTCGCCATAATCCTGCACCGTCAATTGTTGCCGCCTCATAAAGCGTAGTATCTATACCTTGTATAGTGGTGTAATACAAAAACATCGTTCCCGGAAAACCTGCCCAAGTCATCTCTACAACAATAAACAGGATTGTAAATCTTGCATCATTCAGCCATATGTACGGTTCAAACCCGAATTTCATAAGAAGCATATTTAGCATTCCTGTTTGACTGGGATAATATATGAAATACCATAATAACAGTATGGTTATCCCCGGTAGTATCGCCGGCAAGTAGATAATCGTTCTTAAAGTATTTCTGAAGTGCATCATTTCGTTAAGCATAAACGCTATAATAACAGGTGGGATAAATCCAATAACGAAGCTCCAGAAAACATATTGGACAGTATTCCATAATACAGGCCAAAATTGTGTATCTTTAACAACCCTGATATAATTTTCAAAGCCGACAAATTTTACAGGAGTGTAGCCCTTCATTTTAAAGAAGGACCACACTATACCCATAATAGATGGACGCCATATCATAAGATAGAGTACAACAACAGCAGGGAAAAGTAACACCCACGCACTAAGCAGTTGTTTCCTCTTTTGAAATTTTTTCTTTTTATCTGTATTTTGATTGGAACCCATAAAAGTAACCCCTTATAAAGATTAGTTTAAGTTATCTAAATAATTTGCCTGAAAATCTGCTTTAGCCTTGCTGATTAGTGACTTTATGTCAGCATTTTGATTAGTTAAAACTTCTTGAATCACCTTATCAAGTACCGAATAAAGCTCCTGTGCACATACCGGTTCTTCCGGTTTTAATTCAATGCTTGTATCTTTTAGTGACTCATTGTAAAGCTTAACATGATTTATATCGATGTTTTTATATTTATTTATCATTTCTAAGGTAAACTTGTTTTTTTCAGTCTCATCGCTGTAGACTTGAAGCTTTTCTATGCCTACAACCTTACCGTCGGCTACCATTTGCTTATAGTTATTTTCTATGCTCTGCTTACCGTCTTCTGTCAAATTAGGAGATACACCAATGTTTTCAAACCACTTAATAGCTACATCTACTTGATCCTCTGTTGCACCGTCTGAAACGGTAGAAGTATATCCGCCGACTAATGTTACATGCGATTTTGGTCCTGAAGGAATTGCCATAATTCCTATTTTCTCTTTTGGCATTTCATATTTGAATATATCATCTGTAAATGATCCGCTTGCTAATATCATACCTACATTTCCAAGTGCAAACTGCTTATAATACTCGTCATAATCAATAAGTGAGTTATCCAAAAAGATATTATGTTTCCATTTGAGATCACTTATGTACTGCATTGCATCAATACATTCTTTTGTATCAAATGTTGCAGTATATTTTCCGTCTCCTGATGATTTCATAAACTCAACGCCATAACTCCAAGCAATCGGAGTAAATAGCCAACCGCCGCAATTACTCATTGTCGGAATAGCAAATCCGGCCTTTCCTGTTGCATCTTTTATCTTCTTACCAAACTCAACAACTTCATCCCATGTCTTTGGTTGCATTGGAGTTCCGTCAGCATTCATAAGTCCGGCTTTCTCAAAAAGTTCAACATTATAAGCAAGACCTAAACTGTATGCACTTGACGGATAAGTAACAATCTCACCATTTTTTGATATCAAAGGCAATATCGTCTTACTGTAAATATTCTCATATCCAGCGCGCTTCAGACCTTTTGATAAATCTGTATAATATTCGCCTTCAACAATTTTGCTGATTTCTGTAAAATTAGAATAGTATACTGTCGGCAACTGTCCGGCTGCTGCTTTTGAGTAAAATGTCTGCAAGTCAAAGCCCCATGTGTCGGGTATAATCGCCATTGTAGGATTAGCTTCTTCAAATCTTTCTTTGTAGTTTGTGTATTTATCCAAGTTGGCACCTTCCTTTGAAGGCCAATTCCCGACAGAAATCACCGTTCTGCCCTGCTCATCTTTGTCATTCTTCGCATTATTCGGTGTACAAGCTGAAACCATGCATATTGCAATGCACAAAGATAATACTTTCAAAAATGTTTTCTTCATAATACTAACCTCTCTTTTTTTATTTATTTCAAATTATTGAAATCTTTAGTGAATTATTCAGTCCCTGCTGAATTCAATATATATTATTGAATTTCTGGTTGATTGCAGATATATTTCGCCTTTATTATTGGGATACCCGATATTTGATATAAGCGTCATATCATTATCCGCATCAGTAATATAAACCTTACAATTATAGAATATCCCTTTATTTATATAGATTAGCTTTATGTCCTTATCAACACCGAGATTTGTTATTGTCAAGGCTTCTTTTTCTTCATTTGCCGCACCCAGCACATACAAAATTTCATTTCCGCCCTCTGTGTAAACCTCTGTACCCAAATTATAAAGATTTGAAAAGGACTTAAATGCATAATAAGGCTTATTAATATTACTTGCACCGGTTATAACACCGTTATAACCCGATGTACTCCTAATCATATAGTACATAGCCATATCGACAGGACTTTTCTGTGATGCGACAAAAACCGCGCTCACACCTGCTGCTGCCGCCATATCGGTACACTTTTTAGGAGCATTAACATTCCATTCTGTACAAATAATTTCCGCGTTTTTTAGTCCGTGCTTATCCATAATCTGCCTAATAGCACAAACAGATGCTTCATAATCCAAAACAGATGCAATTCCGCTAAAATACTTATGGAATGAGAAAAAATCTATCGGCGCATAGTTTTCCTTGCTTGTTATATAAGAAATAAAATCCAAAAAATACTCATAATAGTATTTTTTCATAGATTCTTTTCCGTTAGGAAATATATCGTATGCATCCTTGCTTCTTTCACAGCACCCCGCTATTGAAATAGCCGAGTATCCGCCAATTTTTATTTTGTCACCAAAGCATTTTTTCAAGTGGTTTGCTGTAACTTTATACAAAACGAAAAATTCTTCCTTGGTTCCTGTCCACATAGGATAATAATCGTCAGTTGGCACTCCCTCAGGCTCATTCCAAATCTCCCAGTATTCTATGTTATGACGGTAACCGTTTGCCCAACCTTCATTATAATGCCTTATAATATGCTCACATATCCTTGCCCATTTTTCAATATCCTTTGGCGGATTGATATAAAAATGTTTTCCGCTGTGATCTATGCTTTCTCCAAGCCTGTAAAACGGTTTTGTTCCTGAATCAACGGTAGCTTGAATATATTCGTCTGTACATTGAAAATTATATGAATTTTCATCATTTTCATCTGCGTCAAAGTTCGGGAATATGCAATGTATATCAATGAATTGTCCTGCACCAAAAGGATATTCAATGTCATGGTATCTTGCGTACGGAATGGATAAATCCTCAAAAAGTCGTTTGTAAGATGTAAGTTTTGCAATACCTTGAGTAACGCCGCCATTTACGGAATGAACAGGTTTCATTTTTCCGAGTGCCTTATTAAAATCTACATTGACTGTGTTCATTTTTTCTCCTTTAACTATTGTGTTATTTAATAAATTCTAATATGGTAAACAGCGATGTATTTTTGGACCTTCCTATACCGCTTGCATACTCAATCCAACCTACACGGCCATCGCCATCGTCCTCATTTATAAGAAAAGAGTAACCCATGTTCTCTCCTGATGTAGGTTTTTGTCCTGAAAGTAACAGTACATTCCACGGAATACAAAGCTCATAATATGTTTTGTTTCCTTCTCGTCTGACCGCAACATCAGCTTCTTTTATCTCTCCCGGATCATAAACATTATCCTGAGATGAATAACGATAAACACCCGGACCCTCAGGAGATAATGCTACGCCTATCTCGTGAAATGTTGTTCCCATTTGACCTATCGCAACGCCTGCGGACTCATTATAAACTATACCAAACTGTATTCCGTCTCCGTCCCAGTTTCTGTCAACGGGACTTTTTTGGCAAAACACATTATCCGTAACTTCGCAGAACATATAAAAGTTTTCCTCGTCCCAGCCTATACCGCTTCTTCCGGACAAATCTTCAGGCCCGTTCCAATACCAATCTTTTCTATCTGCCTGTGCTTGCCCAAATTCATCAGCATACATAGCCGAATCGTAAACCCATTCATCAGGCGAAAGAACTCCGTCTATGGTAGGTTTTTTATCCATGTAACAGGCTATTGTCATATTGAACGGCTGTGAAAAAGCATAACTCTCCCCATTATTTGTATTTATATCATACTCAAATGTGTATTCCCCTTTTCGTACCATCTTAGGTAACGGAATTTTTACAAGTCCAGTTGTCCCCTTAGGTATAATACCTATATCAATAATCCTGTCCTTAACAAAGTCAGGTGATTTAAATTTAATTTGACCTTTTAAAGCGGTCCTATCAGAAATGTTTTTAATTTTTAATGTTCCTGTCCAGTAATTGATATTCTTTGTGTCATTTAGTTTGCATTCGAAATCAACGACAACAGGCTTTACTACTTGAACTTCGACATTCTGTGTTTGCAAAATGCCATATTCATCAGAAGCTACAATATGCACAGTATAATTTGTTCCGATAGGTGCAATATTGTTAATGACAATGTCTCTTTTAATACCTGATGGAAGTTCTATAGAATTTTCAGTTTGCGCACAAGGAGGAACTTCTACCTTTATCGTACAATCAATATCACCTGTGTTCTCAACGGTAATTTTGTTACTGCTGTTTTTTGCTACCTCGATTTTTTTTGTATTAACTTTAATCAATGCATTATTTTCTGCCACCTCGAGTTTGGGAATATCACCAATCAAATATATCGGTGCATCTGAAATGTCGAAGGTAAAAATTCCATTATGACCGTTTACAACCTCTTCATTTCCACAGCAGTCATAAACTGTAACTTCGTTGCAGCCCAAGTCTAATGTAATATCTTCATTTACGGAATTCTCAGTATACAGCGTTACAATATCCTTATTCCATTTTCTGCTCTTATATTTTGCTATGTGCTTTTTATCAATAGTCTGCGCTGACACAAAGTCGCTTTTTGCCATAACATAATTCATGGCTGAAATCATAAGTGCAGCTTCTGTGGGAAATGCGTATGTCCCGTACATCGGTAATTCGCTGAAAACAGGATTTACAATACCAAACATACTTTCTCTGCGATAATCCAGATATCCTTTACGCTCAAATGCATAAATACAGTATAGGCCTTCTCCATCGATGGCTTCATTTTCCTTAAGGAAAAGGAGCTGGCGTACATTTAAAGCGCCTTGCATATAATCAGTTTTTACATAATCTGATGTCTTTGTAAAACCTATTTCCGTTATCCAGATTTCCGGTTCCTTTTCTCCTGCGTCAGTCCATAGCTTTTTTATATTTTTCAGATATTGATGATTTTTTGATGCTTCAGGCAGTCCCCAGGAATATGCATGAACAGAAACATTGTTAAAATACTTATGAAAATCATTTTCCATTGCCTGCATTATATAGTGAAGTCCGCCAATTTCTGTAGGATTCTCATATTGAGCAGTCCATTCGGGGCCCTGTGAAATACCGGTTATACCGGGGCCTGCAATCTTAACGCTCGGAGCATATTGTTCAAATTCTTGTTTTGTTGCTATTGCCATTTTAGCATATTCTTTACCTGTCTCATACTTTATATTCCAGCAAAAACTGGACAAATTCGGCTCATTCCATATTTCAACATGGGATAGGTATGGCGATATTTCCTTGGCAACATAACGGGCAAATTCTCTCCACGCGGCTATCTGCTCATCTGACTTTGGCAATTCCTTATACTGAAACAAACCGTTTGCAGGAGTTCCCCAGATTAGTCCATAAGCCTTCATTCCCCGCTCTTTAAGCTTCATAATGCATTTTTGCTCAATCGTTCCGTTCCAATCTATATCGCCGTTTGAATTCAGCATTTTTCTCCACATCAGCTCGGTTCTTGCGCCCGCAGAATTTGTTAAAGAAAGCACATCAAATCCGTTATCGACAATCTCATCATTATATAGTTCCGACTGGTATGAAAAGAATACATTTTCATCACGGATACCGTCAGGGTCTGCTTTCATAATTGCGATTTTTATTGGGCTGAATTCACTTATCGTTACATCATCTTTTATAATTTCAATAATCCAATCATAAATACCGCATTCTGTCACTTTTCCGGCATCTACAGTAAGCTCTTTAATTTCACCGGGCTCAATAACAATAAAATCATTTTGAATAAAGGGAACCCTCTGCTTTTCTGAAACCATTTTTGATATTACTTTTATGCTTTGGGTTTGGTCAGAAACATTTTCAAAAGCATTTATAACCTCTTTGTTTTTCCAAAACCATGCATAACTGTTTCCGCCCTTTTCTGATCGTGCCGTGGCATAAATCGGATTTACGCCCTCGTGTTTTGTAACTTTAATGTGCCGTATTGCGACGCTGTTTACATTGTTAGCATCTGTATAATACGACGGCGGAAGTGTTGCTTTTAAAGTTATGCAAAAATCAAATCCGTCAAGATTTCTGTTGAATACGGCGTCATCAAGAGTTACATTTAGCGTCTTCCATGTCCTGTCCTTTGTCATAAATGCAATTCTGTCAAATTCGATTTCATTTCTTCCTTTTCTGTCATAATCAAGCTGGAAGAAACCCTCATACTCGTCATAGTATTCTATTTCAAAATCGTATGTTGAGCCGTCAAATTCTTTTATAGGCTTAAAATTATCCGAAAAACTAAAATTGATTGTATGAGCAGCCTTAGGGTCAAGAATCCAACAGGATTTTTGACCCTTATAGCCTATTTGCTCCTTTGCGCCCACACATTCTATCTTTGCAAAGTTGCTTTGAAGAAGTGAATCTGTTAAATAAGCTTCCGCCACATTATCGGATCTTTGCAATGTTACTTCCTCTGCACAAATTACAGGTATGCTGCAAATAAGTATAGCAATAATTATTGATAACGACCAAAAACACTTAAATGCATATTTCATATACCTATCTCCTTTATTATTTACCCTCTAACATTCTGCAAAGTGGTTCAAGATTCACGAAGTTATTCCACAAAGTGATTTTCACATTATCATACTCCGGGATATCACTCAAAACTTGAGTTACTTTATTATCAACGATCTGATTTTTTTGGCAAGCCTTGGTTTTGATAGCTACAACTGCTCCGTCCTTATAAAATGTAGTAATAAGAATAAAGTCATTCGGAAGTGAAGCGAAATTGTCTATTTTTACAGTATAGTTGTTAAAATCAATAACATTTGCTGAAATCTCTTCTCTTCCATATTCAATACCGTTCGCAACGACAGAGATTTTAACTCTTGAATCAGCTTCTCCATCAAAGTCTGCAACGAAGTATATAGGTGCTGAATCAACTTCAACATTATAAATTCCGTTTCCACTTGTAAGCATTGTCTCGTTTCCGAATTCATCGAAGCATTTCACCTTATTTACTCCTAAATTAATGCTTACTGTTTCCGCTGTATCATCAAGGTTATAAGCCGTAATTATTTGTTTTCCATCCCATTTATCACTTGTAAACTTACTTACAACAATATCGCTATATTCTGCTTCTATTGTATCTGTGCTTACAAATTCTGCATTTGGCATTATATAGTTCATTGCTGTAAGCATCAAAGCGCTTTCGGTAGGTAATCCGTAACATCCATCTATTTGCATAGCTGAAAACAGCGGGTTTATAAGTCCAAAATTAGATTCCATCATGGCCGGATTATATCCTTTTCTTTCAAGTGCATAGATACTGTAAACATCTCCAAAAACACCATTTTGCTTATGCGCAAATATCTGTCTGATATTCTGTGCTCCCTGCATCCAATCAGTTTTTGCATATGCAGCACCCTTATAGAACCCTGCCTCTGTAATCCACAAATTCGGTTTTGATAAACCTCTGTCTGTCCATAGTTTTTGTATCTTTCTCATATCGGATGCTTTGATTGTCTCTGCATAATCCCAAGTATATGAGTGGAAAGACACATTATCAAAATTGTTCGCAAAGCCATTTTCAACAGCCTGCTGTATGTAGTGATATCCTCCGCGTGCAGCACCCTCTGATAAATTTAAATGGCTATTTGTATATGATTCACCTTGATTTATACCTGTAACACCAGGTCCTGCTACTTTTAGATCCGTTACACCTGCATTTGTAGCTGCTGTAAGTAAAGCATTTTTGGCACTTATCGCCATAGTCGCATATTCAGTTCCTGATGCGTTCTGCAAGTTTTGAGCATTGCTCATAAGGTTAGGCTCGTTAAAGAATTCTATGTAAGATACGCCGTCCTTTACAACATTTTCACCGACATATTCAATAAATTCATTAAATGCATTCCTTTGAGCTTGTGTTACAGGCAGACACAAATATCCCGGTGAATCAGGTACCTTATCGGTAGGAGGACAGCCTGAAATCAGTCCGAAGGTTGTCATTCCTTTTTCTCTAAGTGCTGTTACAAGGCTTTTGTTTTTATAACTATCCCAATCCAACACATATTCATCGTTACTGTTTTTTACAAGCATCTGATTCCATGAAAGGGTAACTCTTGCACCTGCAACATTCATAAGATCCAGTATGTCTGCTGCAACCTGACTTTGAGATACAGGATATGCCTCTCCCTGCACTGAAAGGAATATGTTTTTATCCTTTATGCCGTTAGGATCAGTTTTCAAAATTGCGACTTTACCTGTTTCAAAGCTGCTTACGGTTACATCATTTTCAACAATGTCTACACAAACCTTAAATATTCCGCACTCGGTAATTGAAGAAAAATCGACAATAGATGCTTTCGATGTACCCGATGCAATATTTATGTTTTCTTCATATCTCAAGCATTCGGCACCTGATAAGTCAAGCAATTTTGTTACCGCTGTAACGCTCTTTGTTTCATCTGACACATTTCTATAAGTGTTTGTTATTTTCTTATCCCTTGAATACCATGCATAACTATTTCCGCTCACATTTGTTGCAGATGTTACGAAAATCGGATTTTTACCAACTTCACGCGTAACGCGCACGCTATGAATTTTTACAGGATTTGCTGAAGCCTTATCTGTGTTGTAGTTTGGCAAAATTCCCTTTACACTTATCTTAAAGTCATAATCTCCGCTGTAGCTGTCATAGAAATTAGCATTATTTAGTGTAATTGTCGCAGTTTTCCAAGTTGCCGTTCCATTTTTATACACAACCGTATCCAAATTCAAATCGTTTGTAGCAAATTGGTTGTACATAAGCTGGAAGAAATTAGCGGCATTGTTTGCATTCTTTTCTGAGCTTGCGCCATCGTAATACTCAATCTCAAATTTATATACTGATCCGTCAAATGCGACGGGCTTAATATTTTCGCTTAAGGTAAACAGAAGTTCATTGTCTACACTGCAGCATGATTTACCTCCAATACTGCTGACGGTCGGATTTGCGCCGCCGGACAATGTCGCGCTGTCGATATTGTCACTGAAGCTTCCGTCACATACCCAGTAAGCTAATGTTTCTGTATTGTCTGCAGCAACTTTGTATGAAGAGCTTGCAAGACCTTTACCCGCTACACTTAGGAGTGCATTATTAAATCTTATTGTATATCCGTCTTTTTCGTCAATGTCCGAAACATTTATATACATATACTGGCCTACTGCCGTATACGACGATACAACATTTGTTTCAGTTCCTTCCTTGATTACGGAAACACTTGTAACCGATGCTGGTTTAATTGGCTGATTAAACTTAACAGCTATCTTTTGAATACTATCATTGCCTATTTCTGTAACATTTTCAATAGCAAATTTTTCGCTATCTTCAATCTTTCGGCAAGTAATGTTATCAAGATAGAGTCCTGTGCTGTTCTTTCCCGGGTATACCATTATTCTGAGAATTCTGAACGCAGATTCTGTAATAGAACCTGTTTTTCTGCTGATACCGTTTACATACTGTGTTACATCTATATTTGTTCCGTTCTTTACAAAAACTACCGAATAATTGTTCCATGCATTCGGCTCATAGCATCTGTCCCATCTTGTGTTGGTACTTCCTGCTATCTCTACTCCTACATATCCTTCAGTTTTTAAGTACAGTCCTATTGAATTAGCAAATGTAGGAGGAACTATAGAAATTTGTTCATTGCTTCCTGACTGAATATAAGCATTTACTTTAAAGTCCATGCTTAATACATATGTACCGTCAGCAAATTCATCTTCAAAAAGAGGCCTTTTGCCATCGTATACGCTTGTTGATGCTGCAAAATAGTACACATCTCCATGCTCTGCATCGTAGTTTGTAAGCTTTCCGGGGTAAGTTGTATCATAGTCTGCGTCATAGTCTTCGTGCATATACGGAACGCTGTTTACTTCAGCCGTCTTTACAAAGCTGGTTTCTTCTATCAGATTTCCGCTTATTCCCTCAGTCTCATCGCCTATTGTAAAGGTAAAACCGTCATTTTTAAGTAAGCTGTCAACCTTAACATATAAATACTGTCCAACAATACTGTAATCGGAAACCAAATTGTCCTCTGTCTTTACAACCGACACATCACTGACTGTATCAGGATTTAACGGCTCTGTAAATTTTACAGCTAAAGCTTTGACTCTTTCACTCGTTCCTGTGCTGTATATAGGATATATATCTTCAATATCAAGTGTGCTTTCAGAAACCTTTCGGCACATAATATTATCAAGATAAATTCCCGAGCTTGTTGCATCAGTGTAAACTGTTATTCTTCTAAATCTGAAATTATCGGATATTCTTGTAGTGCTGTTCTTTACCGCAACACCATTAACATACTGCGTAACATCTACAGCTGTTCCTCTTTTTTCATACATTATGGAGTAATTGTTCCATGCATTTGCCGCATAATTTGTACCCCATTTATAGGTGTAGCTTTGACGATCTCCTTCTGCATCCTTTATTTCGTATGCTAAAATTCCATCAGTCTTTAAATAAAGCAATGTTCTATCACTGCCAGGCACTTCCGAATCAACCATGATTATATCCTGTTTTCCTTCAGCAGGATATGCCGGTGTTTTAAAGTCCATACTTACTACATATGTACCGTCTTCAAATTCTTCCGTAAACCAATCATCACCTCTGTGATCTGATCCTGTTGCATTAAAGTAATAGACATTTCCGTGCTCTGCATCATAGTTTTCTACCTTAGTCCATCTGGAGTCAAGCGAAGCGTCCTCATCTTTATGCAGATACGCTGAAGCCGTTCCTGTCTTGGTATATGTATTTGTTGAAAGAATATTGCCTGTGATACTCTGAGCGTCTTGGTTGATTGTCAGTGTGTACCCTTCATTCTTTTCAAGACCTGCCACATTTACATCTATGTATTGACCTACAACTCTGTAACTGCTGACTATATTTGATGAAGCGCCCTGTTTTACAACTTGAACACTCGTAACAGACTCTTTGTCCAATATGTTATTTAATTTTACTCTTAAAGATTTTACACCGTAATTTGAGTATTCTCTCATAATAGGCGTTATACTATCTATATTTAGTTGCTCCCCGTCCGAGATTTTTTTACATACGATGTTATCGAGATAAATTCCAGAGCTTGATGCATCGGTTAAAACTCTTATTTGCTTGAATCTGAAATTATCATATACTCTTGTAGCTGAAGACTTCACCTTTACACCGTTTACATACTGCGTAACATCTACATCTGTGCCGCTCTTTTCATATACTATGGAATAATTGTTCCACGCATTTGCCGCATAATTTGTACCCCATTTATAGGTGTAGCTTTGACGTTCTCCTGCGGCATCCCGTATCTCGTATGCAAGAATGCCGTCCGTCTTCAAATACAGTAATGTCCTGTCGGTCCATTCTTCCGAATCCACCATGATTATATCCTGTGTGCCACTTTCGGGATATGCCGGTGTCATAAAGTCCATACTTACTACATATGTACCGTCTTCAAATTCGCTTGTAAACCAGCTTGAGCTTGCATATTCTGCTCCTGCGGAAAAGCTGTAGACATTTCCATGCGTGTCATCATAGTTTTCAACTTTAGTCCATCTGGAGTCAAGCGAGGCGTCCTCGTCCTGATGCATATACGCGCTTGCGTGTACAGGCACCGCTGTAAACAATGACGCTGTAATAGCAAAAGCTATTACCAAAGAGTTTAGTTTCCTGAACATTTTTTTCATACTTCTTCTCCCTTTCTTTTAATGAGTTTTTTTAGGTTTTAACAGTGGTCTTATATGATCAATATCATCCCAAACAAAAGTTGAAAGTCGATAATTGCTGTCCGCTTCTGCAGGAACAATAACATCATGTGCTATGACAACTCCCTGACCCGTCGAAATATTTTCGCCGTTTGTTGCATTAGCATAGGCAGTAGCCGTTTCCTGACTGTTACTGTAAAGTGACGATAGAAGCATAGTCGGTGTCGGCTTATCGCCCAGATTAAAGAGGCTTGCCACTACTTTAAGAGTTTTATCGGCACAACTGCTGTCAAAACCGCTCAATTTTGTACTGCCATAATATAATTGTATTTCAGAGGCTACATCATTTAGATAGCTATATGTGTTTCCATCATAATTCTTCCCTGCAACGCTTTGTGGAGTACCGCCAAGCGACAAGGTATATTCATCATCCGCCGTAAGTCCGCTAACCGTTGCCTCTATGCATTGCCCTACAACCTTGTAGGAGCTTACAAGGTTTGTATTTGAGCCGCTTTTATTTACCGTAACCGATGAAACCGTTGACGGAATTACCGGTTCATTGAATTTTACCAACAGCTTTGATACATTACTACCTGATAATATTGGTGAAACATTTTCTATTGAAAGTGTCTCGCTTGTTTCAATCTTTCGGATGGTAATGTTATCAAGATAAAGTCCCGTGCTGTTCTTTCCCGGGTATACCATTATTCTGAGAATTCTGAACGCAGATTCTGTAATAGACCCTGTTTTTCTGCTGATACCGTTTACATACTGTGTAACATCTACATTTGTTCCGTTCTTAACAAAAACTACCGAATAATTGTTCCATGCATTCGGCTCATAGCATCTGTCCCATCTTGTGTTGGTACTTCCTGCTACTTCTACTCCTACATATCCTTCAGTTTTTAAGTACAGTCCTATTGAATTAGCAAATGTAGGAGGAACTATAGAAATTTGTTCATTGCTTCCTGACTGAATATAAGCATTTACTTTAAAGTCCATACTTACTACATATGTACCGTCAGCAAATTCATCTTCAAAAAGAGGCCTTTTGCCATCGTATACGCTTGTTGATGCTGCAAAATAGTACACATCTCCATGTTCTGCGTCGTAGTTTGTAATATTTCCGGGGTAAGTTGTATCATAGTCTGCGTCATAGTCTTCGTGCATATATGAAGTTGTTTCACCGTAATTTCTTCCAACAATACTCGAGGGTGTGCTGCTAAAGGATATTGAATACTTATCCCCAACGGCAAGTCCGCTTACCGCTGCTTCTATACACTGTCCCAAAACCTTAGATGAGCTTACAAGATTTGAATTTGAGCCGCTTTTATTTACTATAATTCCGGACGCGGTTGACGGAACTAACGGCTCATTGAATTTTATCAACAGCTTTGACACATTGTTTCCTGATAATATGGGTTGAACTTTTTCAATTGAAAGTGTTTCGCTTGCTTCAATCTTTCGGCAGGTAATATTATCAAGATAAATTCCCGAACTGCTTGCATGGTTATAAACTGTTACTCTTCTGAATCTGAAATTATCGTATATTCTCGTATCTGCGGCCGTTAATGCCGTTCCGTTAACATACTGCATAACATCTACATCTGTTCCGCTTTTTTTATATACTATGGAGTAATTGTTCCATTCGTTCTGTTTATAATCCGTGCGGTATGTAGTAGCCCAATCGTAACGAGTTCCGCCGGCATCTTTTATTTCGATTGCCAAATATCCGTCATGTCTTAAATACAGCAGTGTCCTATCACTGCCCGCCACTTCCGAGTCTACCATAATAATATCCTGATTACTACCTGTAGGATATGACGGCGTTTTAAAGTCCATACTTACTACATAAGTACCATCGGCAAATTCTTCCGTAAACCAATCAGTACCCCTGTGGTCGCCCTCTGTAGTAAAGCTATAGACATTTCCGTGCTCTGCATCGTAGTTTTCCACCTTTGTCCATCTGGAGTCACGCAAGGCATCCTCGTCCTGATGAAGATACACGCTTGCGTAAGCAGGTATCGTCGCGAATAGTGATGTTGTAATAGCAAGCGCTACTACTAAAGAGTTTACTCTCCTGAAAATTCTTTTCATTATTCTTCTCCTTTCTGCCATTTGCAATCTATTTAATATGGCTTTCTGCCATTTATTTGTTCATATCCGCCAAATCCGGCCATGTCCACAGGGAGTATTCACAATTTGCAAAATCATCGAGTGAAAGCGTCTGCACACCTTCCGTACTGTCCGGAATTTGCGTTACCTTATAATGAAATTCATCAAGTTTTTCTACAGCTCTTTCCTCTCCGTCAATATTCATATTAACTGTGCTTTTTTTCGTTGCTGCATGGAAAAATGCTTGTGAAAATCCGCTTTTTTTATAAATCTGAACATCTTTTTCGACTACACCGTCGGCTATTCCGGAAAGCGTCACAATATCCTCGCAGTCTTCCGTTCTGAAAGAATAACTTTTTGTTTCTCCAAGAGTAAGCTCATTTGCAATGCGCTCTGTTAAAGCTCCCGAAATGTCAATTCTGTAATCGCTGTTAGGCTTTAGCACCTCATCAAACATACATTCTACCACAGTTATTCCGATTCCTGCGTCCTCCTGTATGTTGATTTCAAAAGGTATAGATTGATTTCCGCAATAAACATGAATTTGAGATTGAAGCTCTTCTTTTGAGAACAGTCCTGAGAAGGTCAGCATGACTTTTGTCGCCAATGGTTTTACTTTCATGGCGTATGCACTTCTGTCACCGCTAAAATCTTCAAACGCACATTTCATTAAAGAGGGCCTTACGACACTTCCCTGTGAAGTTTCAACAAGCTCCGGACCTTTTTGGAATTTCATTCCGGCTATGCCTTCAATATTAGGGAGTGTTACACTGTATTTTTCACCTTCCTCACCGTTTAAAAGAGGAATATAGACATTTGCACCTGCCACTTCAGGCTCTCCTATATCTACCGCATTACCTTCTGCATCTTTTACAGAAATTCCAGAAATCGAATCTTTTGTTATCGGTGCTGTAAAGCTTACACATATTTCTGTTTGGTCATCATTTTCATACGCCGTAAGATTAGAAGTAATTGCTGTTAAAAGATAATCGTTTTTATCTATAATCATAAAATTATCTATCTGCGAATAATTTGCAGGCTTAAAGTGTGCAAAGACATCTATAATATTGCCTATGCCATACAGACTCTTTGCCAAATATTCATTATCAAGATAGAATTCTACGCCTGAAGATGTAGTTACAAAGCATATATTTGTCCATCTTCCGTCTTCCGGCCATGGTATTTCTTTAATTAGCGCTCCGCCTGTCGGTCCAATTCTTTCGAGGAATTCATTACTTAAAAGAAAATTCTGGCGTGCATGTCCGCTTCTTCTTATTCTGACGCCCTCCTGCTTTCCCAGAACGCCGATATTGTTAAGGTAAGCCGTATCTCCAACCTTGAAATCACAGGAAATTATCACTTCCTCTTTATCAAGCTTTGCTTTCAATTCATCTTTTAGCCCTACATATGCCTCATTTTCTGAGATTAAATCAAGTACTTTTCCATGCCTAACATCGTCATCGCTTAATGTTGCGTCAAGCTCAAATATCTGATCTTCGCCTGCAGAATATATAATCGCACCGTATATTGATTGATTAACTCCGATTTCTCCTCCTGAGCTTTCTCCTCCTCCGCCTGTATCCTGTTTTATTGCGATACCTGTAACGGACGTAAATGTGGTGTTGAAGGTTACCGAGTATTCCTCATTATCAGTACCGTCATTCAATTCTATTTCGATTACATTTCCAATAAAGTTTATTTCTCCGGTTTCTACCTTTTTTCCGTCTGCATCTTTGACCTTTACACTTTTAAATGTGCTGTATAAGGGTACACTATTGAATTCTACCGATATTTTACCGTCATTGCAAGGTGCTACATTGGCAGTAAATTGACTGCTATCGCCAAGGCGCATAACAATTATATTGTCGAGATAAATTCCAGGACTTGCAGCATCGGTTAAAACCGTTATCCTTTTAAACCTGAAGTTGTCTGAAATTCTTGTAGCACTGCTCTTTATCTTTACCCCGTTTACATACTGCGTAACATCTACATCTGTTCCGCTCTTTTCATATACTATGGAATAATTGTTCCATGCATCTGCCAAATAATTTGTGCCATATTTGTAGGTATAACTCTGACGGGTACCCCCAGCATCCTGTATTTCGTATGCTAAAATTCCGTCCGTTCTTAAATAGAGTAATGTCCTGTCTCTCCATTCTTCCGAGTCGACCATAATCATATCCTGTGTGCCACTTTCGGGATATGCCGGCACTTTGAAGTCCATACTTACTACATATGTACCGTCGGCAAATTCTTCCGTAAACCAGTCTGAACCTCTATGCTCCGCTCCTGCAGAAAAACTATAAACAGTTCCATGCTCTTCATCATAGTTTTCTACATTTGTCCATTTAGCCGAATCAAGCAAAGCATCACAGTCACTATGCAAGACCTCTGACGGCTCAACTACCACTATTGTCGAATAGACATTTTCTGCCAAAGTATTATTGAATAGATCCTTTATACCTGTTACAGTTAATGTAAACCTGTCGTTTTTGCCTAGATTATTTACCTTTACATATATGTACTGTCCGACTGTTTCGTATTCCGTAATACATTCTGTATTATCTTCTTTCAATACTGAAATTTGTGACACCGAAGATTTGACTACTGTTCGATTTAATTTCACCTCAAAATAATCTATAGCATCGCCGTCACCTTCAACAGGTGCAACTTCCTCAAATGCAAACGGCTCGCTATCACTTATTTTCCTGCAAGAAATATTATCAATATAAAGGTTTGCAAGAGTATCTGATGTGGGATGACTAATTAAGATTTTCTTAAGTCTAAAATTATCATATGATGTTACCGCATCATACAGCTTTTCGCCGTCAAGGTATTGCGTGATGCTTAGCTCATCGCCAACCTTTTCATAAATAACAGAATAATTTTTCCATAAAGTCCAATCGTTTTCTGTTTTTACAAGGGTTGCTCTTAGTCTTCGTCTTTGCGCGTCCCTGACTTCGATTTTGGCATCTCCGTTTTCAAACATATGTAAGCTTGTTTTGTCTGTACTTGTTTCAGATTCTATTTCAATCGACGCACTGCTGTCAGTTGCCATTATACCGTCAAATTTGAAGTCCATACTTATAATATATGTTCCATCTTCAAATTCATCGGTAAACAATTCATCGGATTCCGAATTTTCATCTGCTGACGAAAATTGATATACTGCTTTATGATATTTGTCATAATCAGTTATAAGCTGCCAATTATTACGACCCAAACCGGCATCTTCATACAAATATAAAACATCATTTTCTGCGAAAGCCGTTACAAAACTCAACAAAAGAGACAATGCTATAATAATAGATATAATACGTTTCATTTGATTACCTCCTTATAACAAATATCTGTCTTCCTGAATAATTCTTAGATGTAAATATTATAATGTCACAATTCGTACCACAGTTCTCAAATGTTTTAATGTCGCTTAATCCCCCAATTTTTATTGATTCTTTTTTGGATTTATTTGGATCATAAACCATAATAGATTTATCTTTAGAGGATAACAGCATTTCCATATTTTTTGCATTAGCATTGGCAAGCGTATATGCAACACCTAATGTTTCATCTTTTATCGACACCGGATAAGCCTTTGCTGCCTGACATTCCGAATTATACCAACCGCTGCCAATTCCTACCGTTCCGCCGTACGGATCTCCGTAATACCAATATCTGTTCGGATCATTGTATGTTGCACTGTATGTTTCAAATGTAAGTGTTGTAACATCAAAAATTTTCTTAATTTCCTGTATCCTGTTTCCGAATTTCGTTGTTGGCGTAAATAGGTCGCCATAGTTTAATGAATTAAATTGTGCTAATCCGTTTGGATCATCAACAACAAATTCCATCTTTTGTCCGTAACCAAAAGCATAAGCAACGTCTACAACATCACCATATTCGTCTAACATTTTTGTCATTCCTGCGAACATATATATTGTATATTCAGCACTCTTCCAATCGATTGGAAAAACAACTAAATCTGCATAAAGCGTTTTGTCAGTCCATTTATACGCTATTACCGGACTATTACCGTCTTTTATGGAATATGCATTCTTGTATTGATCATCATCAGGCTCACTTGAGGTTGTGACAAGATCAGGGCAATCTGCGCCAGAAACCGTCATTTTCTTCGTAACACTTGAAGAAGCGGAGCATAATATTTTCATACCTAACCATCCTTCGAAGCTCGAATAACTTCTTACCCCTCTGTCAATTTCTCTAAGGCTTTCTTTTGGATTTTCATTTCCTACATTTGTGGTATCAATTTCTGTTATTTCCATGTTTTCATTGACGCTATATCTGATAACTTGAGGACTAAGGTCTTTCGGATTTGAATTTTCATCAAGTATTATTGTGCCGGGAAATGCAAGCATTATATTGTTCACTTCATAGGCTTTATATTTTTTTCCGTCTATGCGAACCTTCTCTGCCAATTTCATGGTTTTTGTTGCATTTTCGGAATGGTCGAAAATGGTTAGATATATCTCTTCTTGCCTTTTTATTTTAGCAGACCTTAGCCATGCAATACGCATAGTATCACTATTTTTCCCTGCAAAGTAGCATATATTTCCATTCATGTCAAAATAAACTGTATAACCATTGCCTACTTGTATGCTGAAATCCAAACTGTCAACAGCATATTTATCAATTTTATATTTCTCACCATCGTTAGTGACAATTTCATCATCTGAATACTGCTGCGGAATTATATCCTTGCTGCTATTGCAAATAAATATATCTGCAACTTTCCCATCTTCCGATTCTGCCAAAGCCAAGATCAAAGGATATTTTTTAGGAAGATCAGTAACTATTCCGGAGTTACTGCTTATGTTACACATATCATAACTGCTGATGTTTATATTTCTTTCTCTTCCGTATAAAATTTCGAGCGAACTGTCATAGGTTGTCGCATAAATTAGTGAATAGCTCTTTATAATGATTAAATTATAATTTGCTCCGTCAGTTTTTATCAATTCTACAGAACCAATTCTATTGCCTAAGATAAAATCAGACATTTCTGCAGTAAAACTACCTGTAAAGATTTTACCGTTATACAAAATTGTGGGATCCTTAAAGATAGCTTTTTTTAGGCTACTTTCCGCTTTATCTTTATAGAAGCTAATAAATGAGTTTGAAGAGTCACACACCATATCAGATTGTATTACAAGCCTTGCCTCCTGATAATACGATGTTGCATAAATCACCTTATCCCTGCCTCTATCGTTCTTTTCATAGGCATAATCTATCGTTTCGCCAAATAATGGCTCTAAATATATATTCTCATATATATCATACCTCTGGCTGCCTATTATTGCCGTACCTTTTTCAGTAATACTATCTAATCCACAACCACTTAATGATCTCAACTGACCATTATCAAAATATATATCAAAATTTCTTCCAAAAAGATTCTGCCCGTCACTATTGACTACAGTATATAAATCTCCCCCACGCATAGACTTTTCAGCTATTGTTGCTGACATTCCTTGAAACAAAATGTTTGCTGTTTCTTCCAATGTGATATGCGTATTATTAGCAACTTTAGCGTTTATTCCTATATTCTTAGCAATAGTTATGAAGGTCGACATATTGCCGCCGGCTTTATAATAGTCTTCATAACCCAACGCATATATAACAAGTTTACATGCCTGCTCATATGTTATCTCATTATCAGGATTAAACAATCCATCAGGTGCATAGCTTACAACGCCCATTTCAGTAAGTGCGTTTATTTGTCCTGCTGCCCAGTATTCCTGAGGAACATCTGAGAAATATCTTTTATTAGTAACACTTCCAAGTTTCATTGCCTTAAATAAATAATCGCAAAACTCGGCTCTTGTTACATATCGCTCTATGTTTTCATCTCCAACTTTTAGTACGCCGGTATATTCTAAAAGTGCCAAAGATTTTTCAGTACTGTTGATTTGTTTAGCTGACGCTCCCACTTGAAAAATCAATGAAGCAATTATTATTGAAAACAGAATATGTATTCTATATTTCATAATGTAACTCCTTTATCCTACTTAATCAAACTCTTAGTTTTGTACATAATCATAGCAGCCTCAGCCCTTGTTGCGTTTTTATTAGGATTAAATCTTGAATTTTCATCGCCTGATATTATTCCTGCTCTTACCAATTTTCTTACTGCTTCCTTTGCATAGTCCGAAACCTCATTTTCGTCTATTAAGGACTTATCAACTGTTTCATTTATCGGAATATCACAGGATACGCAAGCCCTATAAACAATTGTGCAAATATCCTGCCTTGTTATATTTAGTTCACCGCCAAATGCCTTTTCATCAATACCGCTTACGATACCTGCAAGGTATGCAGTTTTTATATACGGATACGCCCAATTATCACTTGACACATCTTCAAACGGGAATGAATCATCTATTAGATTAAGCTTAAATAGTGAAGTAACCATTTTGGCAAATTCGCTTCTTTTAACGGCATCGTCCGGATAAAATTTTCCCTGCTCTTTACCGTTTATGATACCGCTATGATACAGCTCAACAATCGCATCTTTTGCCCATGAAACTTTTTCTATGTCGCTAAATGGCGAAAATCCCTGATCGTTTTGACCTGTATTAACTGTCTGTGCTGCAACATTTGTAAATGAATTAGGAATACTTGCCCCACCGCCAGATGCTCCGCCTCCACCTGATCCTCCTGTCGGAGCACCCGATGGAACAAAAGTTGATATTTTAGTCTTTACGGTGGCAATATTGCTATATGGTGCAGAATTTTTGATTTGATTTGCAAGTTCAGTTCCGATGGACGCAACGCCAAATGTACTGCTGTTATCTGAAACTATCTGTTTTATCTTTTCTGCCGAAGCGTTATTTATAGCAGAAAGAATTATTGCCTCCGACAGCTTTGATTTGAAATCGGAAATATTTTGAATGTTCTTTCCGCTCATCATAGTTGTTACTGATGCCGCATTTTCAGAAAAATATTTAATATCGCTTGCATTTTCCATTTTTATCATTTTTGTATACTGCGATAAATCCGGTATTGCTCCCGAATTAAGCTTGGCTATAACATAACTTCTTTCAAGGTCATCGGTAAATGTTCCCATATCAAAGGCACCGCTACCTTTCGATGCGAACATTATCTTCGACATGTCTTCAATGACAGCATCTGTATAGAAATCTTCGTCTAACCCCAACGCATTTTTGTTAGATTTCATATATGAGGATAGATTACTTTGCGTATCTGTAGGTATTCCGTTTGATACTGTCTTTGAAATAAAGGTATATTCGTTTTTAATAACTTCGTTATAACCGTTTACAGATAAGTATGCATAATGCTTTCCGCCATAATCGCTTGTGAAGAGAAAATCATACTTATTGTTGCTATCAACCTTTGTCTGTCCATGATACTCCACAATATCCGCCAATTCACTGAAATCAGACATATCATTTATATCAACATCTCTGTTCAATATCAGCAATGTTGCCGTATCGCCTATTTGTGAGAGCGGTAGATAACCGCTAATCGAAACACATTCATCATAGACTTTTACCTGCATGTTATCTGCATCAACTGCATTTACTGAAAATGAAAGCGTAAATGCAAGTACAATCAGCAGTATGCAACAGCCTTTTTTCATAATAATCCCTCCAAAAATATTTCGCTTTGTTTTTCCTTCTACTTTTAGTATTCAATTTTAAGTGTTACAATTTCAAAGTTTGAAACCGCTAAATTTAATGAATTGTTGTTTATAGGTACTTCTTCAATTTCATTTTCAAGCAGGTCACAAATAAAGGCCTTTTTTACATTTAATCCAAATCTAATGCCTGCCATTCCTTTTTGATTGTAAGCCTCATACAGCCGTACAATCAAGGAGTTACTGTTCTCCGCCTTTTTTATAGTTTCAATAACAATATTTTCACTATCCGTTGATACAAGAGAATACTCTTTTGGTAGGCTTCCTTTTTTTCCTTTTACTTGCTCTGCTATAAGCGGATTATTGAAAGCATACGCCTCTTTAATTACATTACCTTGCTTAAAGTCCCCTTTATGCGGAATAATTGAGTAGGCGAATGTGTGTTCGCCTTGGTCATTTTCTTCGTCAAAGAAGCTGTTAGCACCCCTTAAAAGCGATAGCTGAATGGTTGAGCCGTCCACGACGCTGTATCCGTATTTGCAGTCATTGATAAGCGCCATACCGTATCCGCCGTCTGAAATATCCGCCCATTTGTGTGCACAGGTTTCAAATTTGGCAATATCCCAAGATGTGTTTTCTGTATGTGTTCTTTCTACATTGCCGAACTGAATGTCGTATGTTGCCTTATTGGTATTTACATCAACCGGGAAGGCCGTTTTAAATATTACCTTCTTTTGATGCCAGTCTACACGGGTTTCAAAATCGATTCGCGGAACATTGTTATACAGATATACTCTTTGCGTTATTAACGATTTTTTAAAACGCTTCACCACTTCAAAGCCGGCTCTTGCCCCTTCATCGACCGCTTTCACCGAGCATATCTCATCTATCTTGTATCTTTTGTATTTGTGATAGTGCGAAATATCCCATGCATCATACATATAAGGCATATCCTCGTACATGATAAATTCGTTTGCCTTTTTGCCCTTTATCACTACCTCGCGCTTATTTATCTTATCAAAGATAGATATAATATCGTAATCATCGTCAAATTCCACACGGTAAAGATGATTTTCAATAACTTTTTCTCCTACTGTCACACTGCTTTTTTCCGGTTCTCCGTTGACGATACACCAACCATTTGCAGGTACATTTTTACAGGTTACATACCTATCTCCGATTTTGGCAACCTGAGTCGCACTAAACCCGTTATTATTGAAAATCAGATAGCCTTTATCTGCATTTACATTTTCCGAAATATTTAAGATTGCATTGTCAATTACAGAATTTAGCTTCTTTTGTGCACTTTCGTACATTTTAAACGCATCATCATAAACTGCATTTATTGATGAGCCGGGAATAACGTCATGAAACTGATTTAATATGACTGTCTTCCATGCTGAACTTATATCTTTCTGTGGATATTCGGCATTATTAAGTACTGTATCAAGCACCGAAAGTCTTTCGGAATTTTGGCACATAATTTCTGTTTTTCGGTTATACCTCTTAACTCGTCCGACAGTTGTATATGTTCCCCGATGAAACTCGAGATAAAGCTCTCCTGCCCACTTTGGCAAATGTCCAAGCTGTTTGGCTGTTGTTTCAAACTTTTGTCTTATGCTCTCTAAAGCCTTGGAAGCAGTTGACATTTGTGTTTTGGGAACACCCAATATGCCTCTTTCTATCCGCGTTCCGGTTTCTATCATTTCAGCAGTCGGTCCGCCTCCGCCATCACCATAGCCATAGGTAATGAAGGTTTCATTTGCATACTCGCTCTGCTGAAATCTTTTCCATGTATTTATTGCAAATGCAGGCGTTAAATCCGCAGTATATGATGTTGCCCATTCGCAAAGCCAATACGGACCACCTTTGGTTGCAGTCATAAAGTATGTAAGTATTTCTGTTCCGTCAATCCCTCTCCACATAAACAGGTCATAAGGCATTTTATTATATTCATTCCAGCTGATTTTTGAAGTGACAAACTTGTCAACCCCTGCCTTTTTCAAAATCTGCGGCAAAGCGGCGTTGTATCCGAAAACATCAGGCAACCAAAGGATTTTACTATCTATACCAAACTCGTCCTTAAAGAATTTCTTTCCGAAAATAAGTTGGCGGACAAGACTTTCGCCCGAACTTAAGTTGCAATCAGGTTCTACCCACATTGCACCCTCAACTTCAATTCTGCCCTGCTTTACATATTCCTTAAATTCCGCATAGACATCAGGTGCTTCCTCTTTTAAGTACTCTAAAAGCTGCGGCTGTGATGTCATAAATGTATAATTCGAATATTTTTTCATAAGCGAAAGCACAGTTGAGAAGCTCCTCTGCACCTTTTCCCTTGTTTGTGCGTAAGTCCAAAGCCATGCAACATCTATGTGAGTATGTCCGATGCAGTCTATTATACCCTGTGCCCCGCTGTACTTACCGTAAAAGTTTTCCGACATATAATCGCATGCACTCTTTGCTGACCTTACAAAAGCTTCACTCTGTCCTTCCTCATTTAAATCCAAAAGATTTTCTGCAATTTCAAGATGTTTTAGTATTTCACGGCTTTCAAAGCTGTCGTCCTCAAAGCAGTTTGCCGCATCATACGGTACTTTCATATCATAATAAAGCATTTCTATCTGCTTATTTACAGAAACAACTCCTACATTCATGCTGTAAAAAGCATCGTAAAGTCCCGTATAAAGGTATATGTAAATCTCATACTCTTCATTTGGTGATAAATCGTACTCTGTATGATTTAAGTCAAGTCCCTGCACTATTTTGCCATTTTTGTACAATATACATTGAGGGTTTAATATGCTTGTAAATTCATTATGGTAAGATGTTTCCAATGTGAATCTAAGTTCACAGCCTTCTTTGCATTCTGGGGTTGTAAATTTTGTATAAAGCAAAAAATGCTTATCATAGCCTCCAAACCTGTCACCTTTTTTTAAGTTATGCCATGTATCGTCAACTATGGGCAGACAATTATCCTTTTTGTATCCGCACTCAATATATTTGATTGGCATTAAATCCAAGACTGGTTCTTTAACTCTACTCTTTATCTCAGAAATAAGTTTTTCTAT
>JAIKVQ010000072.1 GCA_024685565.1 Bacillota bacterium | reverse complement strand
AATTATAATGTTTCAAAGGGTATATTCGGAAGTCCATGGGCCGGATTTGATAATTTTAAGTTTTTCTTTATGTCAGGCTCTGCATGGACTCTTACAAAAAACACAATGCTGTATAATTTGGCATTCCTTGTTGTAAATGTTACTCTTGAGGTAATGCTTGCAATCTTTATAAGTGAAATGGCAAAGAATAAAGTCATAAAAGTATGCCAATCAATTATGCTGTTACCACATTTTATATCTTGGGTAGTCGTTGCTGTTTTTCTGTTCGGAATTCTGAACTTCGAGAACGGTTCTCTTAACAGAATGCTTATCTCGGTCGGAGCTCAGCCCGTGCATGTGTATTCGGATACTGTGGCATGGAAGTATATATTGGTAGCATTGAATTCGTGGAAGGCCGTTGGTTATGGAAGTATTGTATATTTAAGTGCCATTATGGGCGTAGATATAAGCTGTTATGAATCAGCGGAAATTGATGGAGCAAATCAATGGCAGAGAATTGTTCATATCACATTACCAATGATAAAACCTACTATAATTACGATGGTTCTGCTCTCAATAGGTAGTTTGCTTCGAGGAAATTTCGAAATGTTCTATCAAATAATAGGTAACAATGCTATGTTATACAATTCTACTGATATTATTGATACCTTTGTATTCCGTTCCTTGCTTACCAACTCGAATATGGGAATGAATAGTGCGGCGGCATTATATCAATCGGTATTATGCTTTATAACTATAACAACGGTAAATGCCATTGTGCGCAAGGTAGACAGAGATAATGCACTGTTCTGATGTGAAGAGGTGATAGGTATGAAAATTAAAAGAAACACAAGGATAAAAAGAAAAGCATTAAGCGTGCAGTTAATTGGCGGACTAATCATCGGAGTTTTCACGATATTGGCACTATATCCGTTTTTACTCCTTATTGCAGGTTCTGTAACTTCTGAAGCTGAAATATATAAACATGGCTTCTCTTTGTTTCCAAGAGAACTATCGTTCAGGGCATATGAAACATTATTAAGGAGCCCTCAGAAGATTATAAATGCGTATGGTATTACGATACTAATTACTTGTTTGGGAACAGCCTTGGGGTTGGCGGTAACTTCGATGACAGCTTATGTGCTTGCGTGTAAAGACTTTAAGTATGCGGAAAAATTTGCATTCTTTTTCTACTTTACTACACTGTTCTCAGGCGGATTAGTTGCTTATTACATCTTGCTGGTCAGGTATCTGCATTTCAAAAACACAATTTTTGTACTTTTTGTGCCACAGTGCTTATCAGTATTCAACATTTTGATCATGAGGAATTTTATAAAATCTATTCCGCATGAGCTTCGTGAATCGGCAAAGATTGATGGTGCAAACGAATTTACTATTTATTTGAGGTTATATCTGCCGCTTATGGGACCGTCTTTTGCTTGTATCGGACTATTTTTGGCATTAGGATATTGGAATAACTGGTCTGCGGCAATGCTTTACATAGATAATGATAAGTTATATCCTCTGCAATACCTGTTATATCAGATGACAAGCAATGTGAATTTCCTGGCTAATGCAACAGCCGGATCAGGTGTGCCAATGCCGGAGATGCCTCAGCAATCCATAAAGCTTGCTATGACAGTAATAACTATTGGACCTATAATTCTGGCATATCCGTTTGTTCAAAAGTATTTTGTTCAGGGAATAACTGTAGGCTCTGTTAAGGGTTAAAGTAATACATTACTTAAATTAAGAAAGGAAAGATGAAGATGAGAAAGTTAAAAAAGGTATTATCGGTCGTTTTATCACTTCTAATTGTGATATCACTTTGCTCCTGTGGCAAGAAGGATAATCAGACTTTTGCCGGCGGAGCGGGTACAGACCAGTTTGTTAATCTGGTTATGTATCTGATTGGTGAAAAGCCAAATGATTATGACAAGGTAGTGGCAAAACTCAATGAAATGCTTAAAGAGGACATTAACGCATCGCTTGAAGTAAGATGGATGAGTTGGGGAGATTATGCAAAGAAATATCCCGTACTGATGTCCAGTGGAGAGCCGTTTGACTTAATTTATTCAGTTGACTGGATAAATTACAGCGGCTATGCGCAGCAAGGCGCTTTTCTGGATATAACAGATTTGTTGCCGAAGTATGCGCCTAATAGTTATAAGGCGCTTGCACCTGAACTTCTGGACAGATGCCGTGTAAATGACAGACTTTATGCACTCCCGGCTAATGCAATTGAGGTAAATCCCGGCGGATATGTAGTGCGCGGAGACTTAATGGACAAATACGGGATGAAATCCATTGATTCTTTTGATGATTTTATGGATTATTTGAAAGCAGTTAAGGAAAACGAAAGTATAATGCCGATAAATGCTTCCACAAGCGATACTTTATTTGAATTCAAATGGGGTACAGTGGGTGCAGGAGCTATTGCTTATGATTACGGCAATGGTGATTATGAAGATTTGTTCTACATATATGATAAAGACGAATATAAGCATGTACTTGAACGTATGCGTGAGGGTTACCTTAACGGATACTGGTCGAAAGATGTGCTCATGAACAAACTGTCTTCAAAAGAAGCCTTTATAAACGGGACCAGTGCGGCAGCAACATCTAATCTTAAAAATTTCAGTGATTTGCTTACAAAAGTAAAAAATGTAAATCCATCATATGACCCGAGATGGTATCCAAAGGCAGGAAATATGGATGGTGCTCTTAAAGTTGGCGGAGCGTCTATGTCTGTAAGTGCGTCATCAAAGAATCCGGAAAGGGCTATTATGCTTTTGGAACTTTTAAACAGTGATAAGAGGTACTATTATTTGACAACCTATGGGATCGAAGGAGAGCATTATATAATTGATAAGGATGGAAAATACGCATTTCCAGAGGGTGTAACAATGGAAACAACGGGATTTTCGCCTAATCTTGCAGGAAACTGGGGATGGAACAATGACAATCTTGATCTTGAATTAGGTTATGCGTGGTCGGGAGAAAAAGAGATAAAACAAGAAGTGTTGAAAAACGGTCAATGGTCAAAATACCTTGGATTTAATTTTGATAACACTAAGGTTCAAAATGAAATTGCGGCTGTTTCGGCAGTTAACTCACAGTATCAGTTGCCTCTTACATGGGGAATAGTTGATACTGAGGAGGGATTAAGTAAACTAATTGAACAATATAAATTAGCAGGTATTGAAAAAATCATGGACGAGGCAAAGCGTCAGACAAAGGAATTTTTAAGTAGCAAATAATAGAGGGAGGGAGAGAATTTGAAAAAAGTTCTTTCTACTTTATTGGCAGGAGCGTTAGTAATAAGTAATTTGATTGCTGTAAACGCAGAGGAAGCATTATCTGATAATATACAAATCTATTATCAGGAAAATCCGGCTATTATAGCTGATAATCCAGGGAAGGGTTATGAACGATATGGTGACGCATCAGTATCAACAAGCGATAAGGTTTTAGAGTATGCAAATATTGGATATTGGCGTTTCCCATGGTTCATATTAGAACCCAATGAAGGCGAATATAATTGGCAACCTATTGACAATTTTTTGGAAAAGTGGGACGAAATAGGCGGAAGATGTGCTTTTGGGGTAATGGCAGTTGCTTCTTCATCATCAAATTTTAGTGAATATATGACTCCGAAGTGGGTTTTTGATTCGGGTGCAGAATCGTTAAAAATTACATATGCAGGAGGAAGAATTCAATATATTCCTGCATCTTGGAGCGATCCTGTTTATCTTAAAAAAATAGACGATTTTTCAAAGGCACTTGCTGAAAGATATGATGGCGACAGGAGAATAGCTTATATTGATATAAGAACCTGCGGAAACTGGGGCGAAACTCATACGCTTGAAATGCCGTCAGAAACCCCTACAATTTCATATGAAGATATTAAAAATCACATAGATATATGGCGAAGTAATTTTCAAAAAACTCAGTTGATGATAAATACAACAAACTGGTTTTATGAAAAGAAAAAGATTGAATATGCCGTCTCACTTGGTGTAGGCGTTCGTTATGACGGTGTTCAGGCAAGACCGGCGACCCAATACAGACTTGTTCCAGCAGTAGGAAAAGAACCTGGGACATGGGAATTTTGGAATCCTTATCAGGCATTAAAAAGTCAGGATCCAAGGAAATTCAAGGGCTGGAATGTTGAGACATATTTGCAGCAATTCCTTATCGGAAAACCATCATATGCTGATTTGGGACAGTATAATAAAGACCCTGATCTGATGATTGAAGATGAAGAGGAGCTTGTCAAATTTATGACAAATAAAATGGGATACCATTTCATATTAAAAGATATCGGTATACCTAGAGCAATATCATCAGATATGCCTTTTGACATCTCACTCTCATGGAAGAACAGCGGTGTTAATCGGCTGTATGAATCGTGTTACACAGCTCTTGCTATTCTTGATGAACGAAATAATATTGTGTCAAAATGCTTCCTTGAAGGCAGCGATCCGAAAAAATGGGCACCAAACGAAGTGACTGTAGAAAATCTTAATGCCGTTTTAGGGAACCTTACAGATGAATCTTATAAGCTTGCAATTGGGCTTTTCCGGGATAAGGAAGACGAGAATCCGAGATATAGAATCGGCAACTATGATATGACAGAAAATAAGTGGTATTTGCTTGCTGAGCTCAATTCAGATGCAGAAAGCGGAATGTACCTTGTAAAAGCCTTCCCGAAGGTTAAGGTATGTGGAGAATATGCGGATGATATTTATTATGAGGCAAACGGAAAGCGCTATGTGAATTACGAAAAAATCCTTGGCGTATTCAAGATTTTACCCGAGTCAGAGCCAAGCGAAAATGGAATATTAGAGTTCACTTATGAAGGCGATACGGTTTCAATAAACTGTATTGAAGGCACTGTGTTAATTAACGGTACTTCGATATATATGCCGTATCCGGCTTATGCTGTAAATGATAAGTATTATATTTCAGATGAAATCTTCGATTTAATCGGTGAACTTTCGCTGTCGTTTGATGAAGGAAATAATTGCATTGAAATAAATTCTCAAAAGCATATGCTTACAAATCAATCGAAAGACAGCGGAGTAATTAAAGACGGCGGATTTGAAAACGGAACTAATGCGTGGTCATATTCTGGAGACTCATTTAAAATTTCGGAAAATGATGCATCGGAGGGAAAATATTCCCTTTATCACTCAAGCAGATATAGTTCCGGCTCGGCATATCAGATTTTTGAAATTGACTACAATACATATTATAAACTTTCATTTGATGCAAAAGGAACAGTCAATTACTCTTTATACGATAAGAGTGCAAATTTATTAAAAGATGACATTCAAACGGAGAAAGGCTTGTCGTCTGATAGTTGGAAAACATATTCTACAACATTGGGATTAGACAGAAATGTAATAAGAGATGACAGGTGCTTTGTCCAACTCAAATTTGATGCTGTTGACGGAGAAGATGAATGCTGGATTGATAATATCAAGTTAGAAAAAATAGGAACATTTGAAGAGCTTCATGAAGAAAATGAGATGTTTCAAGACGGCGGTATAGAATCAAACCGTAATCGCATATTGCCCATGAATGACCTTGCTTATTTTGAACGGTCAAGAAATAATCCGCATGGCGGGGAGTTCTGCGGAAGGATATATGACAGAAACGAGCAGTGGTCAGGAATTGTTCTTGATTACACGGAAGAATTCTGGGAGGCCGGACCCGGGAAATACAAGTTTGAAGGATGGTTTAGAACGGCAGAGGGAAATAGTGAAATGACAGCATATATTAACTATGCGAATAATAACATACTTCCCGGATGGTCGTATACTTTTAACGTAGGTTCAGAATGGACATATGTTTCAACAGAGGTAGAGGTCAGTGAAGACTTGCATTCCGGTATAATCACAGCGGAGTTATTCCTGCTTGGCGATAGTAATCCTGCAAATAACACAATGGACATATTCGTTGACGATTTGACTTTAAAAAAGATTGGAGAATAACTATGAAAAAAAGAATACAAGCATACATATTTTCCTTGGTAATGCTGTTAACAATGGTAAATGTGAATATATTTGCGGACAGCGATAGGGTTTCTTTTTCTGCAGTATATGAAGACGGTTGCATTTCGCTTATTGGTTTTGCCGGAGATAAATATGCAGGCAAGCCGGTTGCGATTGCATTAAAGCAGGACAATAACAAAAATATACCATTATATTTTAACGATACAGCTATAAACCATGACGGAAATATCTACTTTGAATTTCCGTATGAATTGGAGAAAGCAGCAGATAACTACTATCTGCAAATAAGCGTTACTGATAAAATAAGGCAAATAGTAGAGATTAGTGTATCCGAGACACATATGAGTAATTTTGAATACTATTCTAGCGATGGATGGCAAGAACTTACTTATGATGCGTATGATAGCTTGAAGGGAAGCAATGCTCAGATTAGAGTTACTGTGCCTGAGACCGCGGAAGGAACATACTTCTGTGCATTTGCCATCAAAGATGCAAACAATACATTAAGCAGTTTCATATTTGCAACAAGTGGTGCAGAAAATACATACAGTGCAACGCTTGCAATACCAAATAATGGTGTAGTTGAAGCTTATTACTGGAATAGCGCGGAATATTCTCCTGTTTGTGCAAAGGCTGTTTTGCCAAATGATTGTCTAAAAAAACTTGAATTCAACGAAAATGCGGCAATGATATCGGAAAATCCGGGAAAAGGCTGGGTAAGAATGGCAATGTCAAATGACGGTACATATGGTATACCGTCAGCGGCAGTTTTGCCCTATGTAAGTGTTGGCTATACAAGATTTAATTGGAATCAGTTGGAACCTGAGGAAAATAAATATAACTGGACCGCGATTGACAACTTCATTAATGCTTGGGCAAATGTTGGCAAGAAGGCCGCATTTGGTATTGCTTGTGCAAGCTCTGTAAATCAAGCAAGTTATTTAACTCCTAAGTGGGTATTTGATGCAGGTGCCGCGAGCACTACATTAGTTAGAGCCGGTATGCAGGACCAGTATGTTCCGGTGTGGAATGATCCTGTTTACCTTGCAAAATTAGAAAAGTTTACAAGGGCTTTGGCGAAAAGATATGATGGAAGAAGCAGCATAGCCTTTATTGATATTCGTTCATATGGTAATTTTGGAGAAACACATGTAGCTGATCTGAGTCCTTCTATTTCGCTTACAGCGGAGCAGGAAAAAGCACATATTGATATAGCCACAAAGTATTTTAAAAAGACGCAGCTTATTATTCCTACAACAAACAGTGTGGACCAAGGTATTAAGACAGCATATGCAGTAAGCAAAAATGTAGGACTAAGAGCTGACTCTGTCATGGGAGGCTTCTACGCTGAACAGCATAATTTGGATGCTGCCTATGGGAAGGTTCCAACTGCATTTGAACTTGTGAATTCGTATAGCTATCTAAAATCTAATAATCTCTGGGACGATGCGAATTTCATAAGAGCATTTTATACAGGAAAACCAAGTTATATGGATTTGGGTCAGTATGGCGATGAAGCTCATACATTTATTACCGATAAGGGTAATTTAATTGCCAGCTTGTCAAATAAAATGGGATATCACTTTGTTTGTAAAAATGCTGAGCTACCTCTATATATTAAAAATGGCAAGGATTTTACTGTGCATATGCAGTGGAAAAATAGCGGTATCACACGGGTTTATGAAGAATGTTATGTTGCATTAGCATTACTTGATGAAAATAATAATGCTATTGATAAGATTTGGCTGGATTCGATTAACCCACAGAGTTGGGGAGCAGGTGAAACTGTTGATTGCGGCGGAAAGGGCCGTTTCCTGAATATAAATAATAGCGTGGAAAAAATAGCTATCGGATTGTTTAGGAATAAAAGCGATGCAACCCCATCATATAAGATTGGTAACTATAATTTAACGGGCAATAAGTGGTTTGTGATTGCCGATGCAACTGTATCTCAAGATGGAGTCGGTATAGCTCAAATAGCTCAGCCTAATTCAACAAGTGCTCCATATGACTTAGATGGTTTCTACAATACAAATATGGCACCGTTTACAGTAGATCCTGGAAATGGAAATGTAATTTCCGATTCAGGGCTCAACAGGTCTGTAATAAATTGGTTCCCGGTAAAGAATTATAGTACGGTTTTAAGTGGGTATTCTACAGCCGCTCCCGTTGGAACCTATATAGGAAAGATTATAAACAGAAGCATTGAAAACAGCGGTGCACAGATAGATGTTACGGATTTACTAAGAGCAAAGGGACCTGGAACATATACGCTAAGCGGAAACTTTAAATCAAGTATTAACTCAAGAAAAGCGAATTTATGCCTAAGAATAAATTCTTTTGATGTTATTCAGCAAGCTGAACTTTTAAGCGATAGCAGTTATAAAACAATCAGTGGAAATGTGACAATTACACAAGATCAACTTAACAAAATGACACATGCGGTAGTTGTTATTATTGGTGATAACAGAAGCTATGTTGACAATACATACGAAATTTACTTTAATAATGTAACTCTTACAAAGAATTAAAGTACGGAATTTCGCTATATAGCATGCAAAATTTGAGGTGAAAATATGATTTATCTGCTAAAAGAAAACCGCGTCAGGCGCTCCTACATAGGCGGAGCAAGAATTGACAGGTTTTACGGAAGGTCTGATGCAAAAAACGGATACTATCCCGAGGACTGGATCGGATCCGTTGTAGAAGCCAAGAATCCTCAATATTTTGTGAGCAAAGAGGGATTAAGTTATGTTGAGGAAGGTATATTGCTTCGTGATATAATTAGCTGCAATCCCCAGGAAGTTATAGGTATGGATAAAATGCCGATTTTACTTAAAATGCTTGATTCGGCAGAAAGGTTGGTTATACAGGCACACCCGACTGTGCAGTTTGCAAAAAAGAATTTTAGCTCTGATTTTGGGAAAACAGAGTGTTGGTATTTCATTGAATGTGAAAAAGATGCCTGTGTATATATTGGATTCAAGCCAAATGTCACAAAAGAGCGGTGGAAATTGCTTTTTGAAAAACAAGATGCTAAGGGCATGCTGAATTGCCTGCACAGATTTTCTGTTAAACCTGGCGACTTTGTTTTTGTCGATGGGGGTGTTCCTCATGCAATCGGCGGCGGAAGCTTGATGCTTGAATTACAGGAACCTACAGACCTTATGGTATGCGCAGAGAGGGTAACACCGAGCGGTGTTGCTCTCTCTGATGAAAAAGTTCATGGCGGCTTAGGTTTTGACCTTATGCTTGACTGTTTTGAGTATAAAAATTTCACCGAGGAAGAGGCATTTTCACATTTTTTTGTTAAGCCAAAACAGTAT
This sequence comes from Bacillota bacterium, assembly GCA_024685565.1. GTDB lineage: Bacteria > Bacillota > Clostridia > UBA1381 > UBA1381 > UBA1738. Next base: position 13,018 of record JAIKVQ010000072.1, on the reverse strand, counting down.
AATACAAAAAAAGTTTTGATTGACAGTGATATTACAAATAAATTCAATATGAGTGAAATATATTGCGGAGAGCATATGTCCAAAAACTTTATGCTGGCTATTGTAGTTAATGGAGAGGGTAATATAGTGTCCGAAACAGGCAGAAAAAAAATTAAAAAAGGTGACCGCTTGTTTATATCAAAAGGAGAAAAATTCAATTTAGAGGGTACCGATTTTAGAGTTATTGTTTGTGAGGCGTAATTCTTCGTAAATTAGCAAAAGCTGAAAAGCTAAACAGATTATTTTGATTAAGTAAAATGACAAAATATATTTGTTTAGCTTTTAATTAGGAGAACAATAATTATGGGCGGAATTGTTGTTCGGAACAGAAAGGATAATATATGGCGGAGAGTATATTTAACAGCGGAAAAATTTTTGTTGGAATAAATTATTGGGCATCTAATAATGCAATAAATATGTGGCACGATTGGGATGCTGAGAAAATCGGGAGAGATTTTAAAAGGCTTAAAGAGACGGGAATTTCGGTATTAAGAATATTTCCGCTGTGGTCAGATTTTCAACCCCTCACTGCCCTGTATATGAATAATGGAGAACGATATGAATATCGTTTTGGAGAAGATAGGCTTCCTGATAGCGAAGCCGGTCATGCTGGCGTTAGCGCGATTGCATGTGAGCATTTTGAAGAATTGTGCAGTTTGGCACAAAAATATGACCTGAAATTGATCATTGCTTTAATTACCGGGCATATGAGCTTTAGGATTTATAGTCCGGAAGCATTTGCTGGAAGAAATTTCCTGTCAGATCCGACAACTATAAAATGGGAAATAAGATATGTTACATATTTTGTTAATAGGTTTAAATGTCAGAGTTCGATTGTAGGTTGGGATTTGGGCAATGAATGCAGCTGTATTGCAAGGGACCCCGCATTCAATCCTGATCATGCGTATGTATGGGTAAGCGCTATAACTAATGCAGTAAAGATTTGCGACAGTACACGACCTGTCATCACAGGTTTGGACGAAAGTCCTATAAGCCAAGGCTCATTTAATCTGCTTGATATAGGAGAACAAATAGATGTTCAAACAGTTCACCCTTACAATATTTTTTCTACAAATATCGATGCGCTTACTTCTATGCGTTCTGTTTTAGATTCATCATTCAGATGCCGATTATATACAGATATAGGCGGGAAGCCTACATTTGTTCAAGAAGTTGGCTCAATCGGGTATATGAATTGTAGTGAGAAGTCAGAAGCAGACTTTTATAGAGGATTGTTTTTCTCTGCTTGGGCAGATGACTGTCTTGGCATAATGTGGTGGTGTGCATTCGACCAGGGACAACTTGATTATGCACCGTACTGCTGGAATAACATAGGAAGCAATTACGGTTTTTTCAGGGCTGATGGTTCAAAAAAGAAAATAGCAGAGGAAAATTTACATTTAAAAAGTATTATGGACTCACTGCCGTTTGATACTTTGCCACCAAAATTGAAGGATGCAGTATGCATAGTTCAGCGTGCCGATAATATTGATTTGATACCTGTTTTGCGCTCGGTATATTGTTTGGCAAAACAGGCTAATCTTGATATTGATTTTACATATGCATTAGAACCGATTCCTGATGCTAAGGTGTATTTTATGCCTTCAATACAGGGGAATCAACCGATAACTAAATATAGATTTGAGGAACTCTTGGAAAAGGTTAAAGATGGTGCAACGCTGTATATGTCCTATTATAATTCCTTATTCAGGGACTTTCCTGAAATTTCGGGGTTGAAGGTTAGTGGCAGATGCCTTGCTGATTCTCACATTAGTATGGAAATGGATTTGGACTGCATTTTACTTGATAGAATAAATGAACTTTATAAATACAATATAGAGTCATGCTATGCAGATGTGATTGCTATTAGCGACACCCAACCAATATTTGTGAAAAAAGCATATGGAAGGGGATATATATATACATTGCTCTATCCGCTTGAAAAAATGCTTTCAGAAAAAGCGGGTGCTTTCAGTGATGACTTGCTTCCTCGGTATGACAAAATATATCGCGAAGTGATGAAAAGCGTACATTCTGAAAGGTGTATTGATAGCGATTCACGCTTTATAAGGACAAGTGAGCATATAATTGACGAGTCGAACAGATATATTGTAGCAATAAATTTCTCTGATGAAAAGCAAAAGTGTAATTTGTTAATTGATGATAATTGGAGAATTTCTGAGCAGTATTACAATACCTTTGAGCGGAAAACTTTAGAATTAGAGTCTAACGATGCTGCAATATTTAAAATATCAAAACAATAAACCAAGAATAGTAAAGAGGCATAAGTTACATAATGAGCATATATGCATTTGATGATGAGGAAAAAAATATACAGATAAATAAACCCCAACTTCCTTCGCCGTGGATAAACTACCTGTCAAACGGTAATTTACACGCTATTATTTCACAGGCTGGAGGAGGGTTTTTATGGTATAAGGATGCGATAAATTGCAGGATTTCCAGATACAGAATGAACCACCTTCCGATAGACAGCCCTGGATTTTACATATATATTAAAAATGAGGATGGTAATATATGGTCCCCCACATTTAGACCTGTTGAGAAAAAACTTGACGACTGGCATGCAATTCATGGTGCAGGTGAGACTATGTTTTACGCAAAATACGGGGAGAAGGAAGCTTACTTAAAGTTTTACATAACACCTGATTATGATGTTCTTGTATGGGACTTGGATATAAGAAACAACGGAGAAAAGACCGAGGATTTTGATGTATTTGCGTATGTGGAACTTGCACAGTTTTCGTGGCACGGCGATGAAGAGTCAAGCTATTATTGGAGACATATGCTAAAAACTTGGTTTGATGAAAAAACACAGTCGCTGATGTATATGTTTCATTATCCAAAAAACGATTACGAAAAAAAGAATTCACCGCTTGTATGGTTTGCGTCAGACAGAAAAATTGAAAGCTTCAGCGGGGACAGAGATGCTTTTGTCGGATGCTACAGCTATGAGAAAAATCCCATTGCGGTTGAGAACGGTGTTTGCGGAAATGACGAGATACAATCGGGAAACCCTTGTGCTGCATTACATATAAAAGAGAGTATTGAAAAGGGCAATAAACAAAAAATTAAATTTTATTTAGGTCTTACTAAAGGGGCGCTCCTCGAATTTGAAAAGGCAAAGGACGAGACTTCTGAATTATTGCAAAGATTTAGGAAGAATGATGAGCTTGATGTTCAATATTCCAAATTAAGGGAGTGGTTTAATGAATACTTCGGAAAGTTTTACTGCTCTATACCCGATAAAAATGCGGAAAGACAGATAAATATCTGGGGTCCTGTTAATGCTTTGCAGACAGCGTTGTTTTCCCGCTCGGTAAACACTCTTGCTCCCGGCGTACGGCATATAGGAACAAGAGACAGTGCACAGGATATGCTGGCTATGTGTCATTCAAATGCAAATATGGCGAAAGATATGCTTCTATATCTTTTAACAAAGCAGTTTGAGGACGGTTCATGTACGCCATTGTCAAGTAAACGGGCAGGATTTGTTTGTAATACAAAGGCGATAAAGAGTGATGCCCATCTGTGGCTGCCGTTACTATCATATCTTCTTGCTGCCGAGAGCGATACGGAATTTCTTGATATTAAGCTACCGTTTTTGGCAAAAGACGGGATAACTGAAGTAGGTATGGCAACAGTTTGGGAGCATCTTCTTAAAGCTGTTGAATTTACTGAGGCGCATCTTGGAAGAAACGGAATACCGCTTACATTAAGAGGTGACTGGAATGACATTATAGGCAAGTTCTCTGAGGGCGGAAAAGGGGAGTCTGTTTTTGCTGCTCAGCAATATGTTGTTGCACTTGATAAGTTGATTAAGATAGCAAACATTATAGGGGACACTGAAACAGCAGACAGGCTTACAGGATATGAGGAAAAACAGAAACGGGCTATATTAAGTTGCGGCTGGAACGGCAAGTGGTGGTACAGATGTTTTAAGGATGATGGTACACCTGTTGGATGTGAAGATGATGAATTTGGTAAAATATGGATAAATTCACAAACATGGTCAGTAATAAGCGGAGTCGGCACTGTTGAGCAAATGCAGTCTGCTATGAATGCCGTAAGTGAGTATCTTGATACTGGAATGGGACTTAAAAAGTTATCTCCCGGATTTAAGACATATCCTGATGTAAAAGACCCGTTCAGTACATATAATCCCGGGAATGGTGAAAACGGCGCAATATTCTGCCATGCACATACATGGGCAATAATAGCAGAAGCAATGCTTGGAAATGCAAAGCGAGCGTGGAAATATTATAATGATATTCTTCCCCATAATTGTATTCAAAGAGTTGGATTAGAAACATATAAATCTGAGCCGTATGCGTGGGTAAGTAATATTGTCGGTCCTGAGAATAAAAAGCGCGGTTGGGGAAATGTTTCGCACATTACAGGAACAGCACCATGGATGGTTGTTGCAGCCCAGAGGTATCTTTTAGGTATAAGAAGTGAGCTGGAAGGTCTTGTAATAGACCCTTGTGTACCGAATGCTTGGGATAAGTTTTCGGTAAGCAGGGAGTATCAGGGAAAAAGAATAAATATCACTTTTGAAAATCCAAATGGCGCTAATAAAGGAGTAACAAGGCTTAAAATTCAGGATAGATTTACCGATGGAAACTTTATACCGAAAGACCTGATTATTAAAAGCAGCAAAAATATAATTAATATAATTGCGTATATGTAGAGCAAGTGGGTGATTGCAATGAAGATTTTGAATTCATATTTAAGAACTGCAAACGGAAAAACACAAAATAATAATATAAGCGTAACCATAAACGAAGAAGAAAATGTATCGCTGATAAGTGTTGAAGGTTTTTCAAAAAATAAACTTGATGCTGATTTTGCAGCAGGAATTGACATTGAAATAGACGGCATTAGTGAAGTATTTGCAGACTGTTCGGTGGGAATTTTCTGGGCAAATGCCTGTTTTAGCAGAGATTTAGGTGCTGTTCCTGATGAAACGCAGGAGCTTGTCTATAAAAAGAATGACGGAACTTTTGGTGTAATTATACCTGTTGTTTCTGAAAACTATAAATGTGTTTTAGTGGGTAAATCAGAAAATGTAGTAACAGCAAAAATGTTCAGCTGTTATGAAAATCTTTGTACTTGTACTGGTCTTTCATTTGTATGTGCAGAGGGAGAAAATCCGTACGATTTGCTTAAAAAGTGTTTTGCAGCTGCGTGTAAAGAATTAGGTAATAAATGCGTAACAATAGATAAAAGAAGGTATCCCCAAGTTTTTGAGTATCTCGGTTGGTGTAGCTGGGATGCAATGCAAATTCGTGTGAACGAAGAAGATTTGCTGAAAAAATGTGACGAGTTCAAGGAAAAGAATATTCCTGTAAACTGGGTCATTTTGGATGATATGTGGGGAGATGTAAGAGATTTTTACGGTGCCAAATATAAAACCCGTGAGGAAATGTTTGAAGTTATGCATGCCGCAAAGCTTTATTCAAAGGAAGCAGACCTAAAAAGATTTCCCAAAGGGTTAAAATCATGTGTTGTAAAGATAAAAGAAAAAGGATTTAAGGTCGGTATGTGGCATCCGACAACAGGTTATTGGATGGGAATAGATCCTGACGGTGATTTGTATAAAGAAAGTAAAGATTTGTTAATACAAACTGATTCAGGACGATTTGTTCACGATTACAAACGGGAGAAATCCTACCTGTATTACAATTTAATTCATGACTTTTTCAAAGAATGTGATGTCGATTTTGTGAAAATAGATAATCAGAGCATGATGTCGAGATTGTATAAAGGATTAGCGCCAATAGGGAAGGCTGCAAGAGAATATCACGATGGAATGGAAGCTTCTGTCGGTCAGCACTTTGATAACAATGTAATAAATTGTATGGGAATGTCATCCGAGGATATGTGGAACAGGTCGGTTAGCGCTATTTCAAGATGCAGTTCGGATTTTTTGCCTGAAAGTGCGGAATGGTTTAAGAAAAACACAGTTAAGTGTGCATATAATTCGGCGGTTCAAGGACAATTATACTATTGCGATTGGGATATGTGGTGGTCGGATGACGGACAGGCTGTGAAAAACAGTGTATTAAAAGCAGTCAGCGGGGGTCCGATATACCTGAGCGATGAAATAGGCAGAAGTGTTCGGGATGTGATTATGCCGCTTGTATTGAATGACGGAAGAATTTTGAGATGCAATAGACCTGGAATGCCGACTATTGACTGTATTACCAAAAATCCTGCCGAATCGAAGCAAATATTCAAAATTCAAAATATTTGCGATGAAAGCGGAGTGATCGCTGTATTTAATTTTGACAAAGATGGTAGTGAAGTTAAAGGTACTGTTTCACCGTCAGATGTTTACGGAATAGATGGTGATGAATTTGTTTTATATGAGCATTTTTCAAAAACATATTCAATGCTAAAAAAAGACGAAAAAATAGATATAACCTTAAAAACACAGGATGATTACAAATTGTATGTTGTTGTGCCTGTTACAAATAGATTTGCGCCGATAGGAAGAGTAGATAAGTTCATTTCGCCAAAGACAATTAAAACTGTAATAAATGAAAACATTGAACTTTATGAAGACGGCGAATATGCGTATGTGAAGGATGGTAAATTGCATATTGTAAAAAAGATGGATTGAAATAATGTATTTTTTGAATTTCAGTAAGATATAGGAGGTGGCTTATGCCGTTAAAAGAGTATATTCTGGAAAGAAAGCATCATGAATTCAGGCAGGAACACTCTGAATTTGATAATATTGCGGAAGAATTTAAAAGGGAAGGGTTGCAGGACATAGAGAGAATAACAAGGCGTTTTGAAATGTTATCAAAAGCCGAAATCCCGCATATTTTGCCTGATGAGAAAATCTGTTTTATGCGTACGGTCACAAAGATTCCTGATATTTTCACAGAAGATGAGTGGGAGGAGATAAAAAAAGACCATTATGTTCACGAGCTTGGTTATCTATCCAACTTATCTCCAAATTATGAAGATGTGATTAAAACAGGACTTTTGACAAGGTATGAAACAGCAGACGAATACGAGAAACGCACAATAAATGCCATTTTTGACCTAACTGACAGATATAAAGCGGAAGCAAAAAAGGAGGGAAGATGCGACATTGTTAAGGTGTTAGAGCGTGTTCCAAGATATGGTGCAACAAATTTTCGTGAGGCACTACAGTTTTTTCGTATAATACACTACTCATTATGGCTTGAGGGCAATTATCATAACACCTGTGGAAGATTTGACAAGTATATGTATCCGTACTTAAAAGCCGATATGGAAAAAGGCATATATACAGAGAAAACCGCACTCCGGCTTTTAGATGATTTCTTTCTTTCCTTTAATAAGGACAGCGACCTCTATGTAGGTGTTCAGCAGGGCGATAACGGTCAGAGTATGGTTTTGGGCGGTATGGACGAAAATGGAAATGAGGTCTTTAATCTTTTATCAAAGCTATGCCTGATTGCAAGTAATGATATTATGATGATTGACCCAAAAATCAATTTGAGGGTTAATAAAAATACACCTATCGAGATTTATGAGCTTGGCAGCAATCTAACAAAGGCAGGACTCGGTTTTCCGCAATATTCCAATGATGATATTGTCATTGAGGGGCTTAAAAAGCTTGGCTATGAGGAAAAGGACGCAAGAGATTATGCGATAGCGGCTTGCTGGGAGTTTATCATACCAAAGGTTGGTGCAGATGTTGCAAATATCGGTGCATTGTCCTTTCCAAAGGTGATAGATGTTGCCCTTCATAAATATCTCTTAATATCAGATACCTTTGAAGCCTTTTTGGAAAATGTCAAAGAAGAGGTAAAAACCGAGGTTGACAGCATTTGTGAAGGCATAAAAAACCTCTATTTTGTGCCGTCGCCCTTTATGAATGTTATGATGGACTGCAATATATATGAGGGTGGAAAGTATAACAATTTCGGTATTCACGGAACAGGCATAGCAACTGCCGCAGACTCTTTGGCGGCTATTGAAAAGTATGTTTTTAACAATAAAACGATTTCAAAAGAGGATTTAATCGAAGCGATAGACACCGACTTTTCAAAGCATAGCGAAATTTTGCCTATACTCCGCTATGAATCTCCCAAAATGGGCAATGACGACGATATGGCAGACCAAAAGGCGGTTATTCTGCTCAAAGCATTTTCCGATAGCTTAAAGGGTAAAACAAACTGCCGAGGCGGTAAATTCCGCGCAGGCACAGGCTCTGCTATGTATTATCTGTGGCACGCAGATGAAATAGGAGCATCCCCCGACGGAAGAAGAAAGGGAGAGTCTTTCGGCACAAACTTTTCTGCAAGTCTTTTTGCAAGAATAAAAGGACCTTTCTCAGTAATAAAATCCTTTTCAAAGCCTGATTTTACCGAAGCGACAAACGGCGGACCTTTGACGCTTGAATTTGCAAGTTCCATGTTTGAGGGTGAGGACGCTGTTAAAAAGGTTGCTATGCTTGTAAAGACATATGTCGATATGGGCGGACACCAGCTACAATTGAATGCGGTAAATACAAAGCTTATGGAGGACGCACAAGCTCATCCTGAAAGACATAGACAGCTTGTTGTGCGTATCTGGGGGTGGAGTGCGTACTTTGTGGAGCTTGATAAGGAATATCAGGACCATGTTATGCGAAGGCAGCAATATCAGGTGTAAGCTAATTAAAATTGCCCATCTCATCGCTTTTGCATGAGGCGGTACAATGCGTACAGCACCGCTTGCCTCAGCGGCAATATGAACAATTTTCTCTTAGCTTTTGGAGATAAGAATGAAAGGTATAATTTTTGATATTAAGGAATTTTCAGTCCATGACGGACCTGGTGGACGGACAACGGTATTTATGAAGGGATGCCCCTTGCACTGCCGCTGGTGTCATAACCCCGAAGGATTATCAAGTGAAATTCAGCTTATGAAAAAGCATAATTTATGTACACATTGTGGCGCTTGTGAAAATTCTTGTAATCACGAAGAATGTAAGCTGCTTGGTGCTTGTATTCACGCTTGTCCAAATGGCTGTCTTTCAATAAGTGGGAAAGAGGTTGACAGCCGTGAACTTGCCGATTTGCTCAAAAGAGATGCAGATATTTTCAAGAGTCTTAACGGCGGTGTTACGGTATCAGGCGGTGAGCCTTTGATGCAGGCAGATTTTATCTGTGATTTGGCGGATAATTTAGATGGAATACATAAAGCAGTTCAAACGAGTGGTTATACTGATGCGGAAACATATAAAAGGGTTATATCAAAATTTGATTTTATAATGCAGGACATAAAACTTGCAGATGAAGAGGAGCATATAAAATATACAGGTGTGAGCAACGAAAAAATTCTGAAAAATATTGAATGGCTAAAAAACAGCGGTAAAGATTTTGTCTTTCGTGTTCCGCAGATACCAAACATTACAGATACAAGGGAAAATATAGATAGGATATATGAAATCGCAGGAAATCACAGAGTTGAGCTTTTGCCATACAATAATCTGGCACCTGTAAAATATGAAATGCTTGGGCAAAAGTATGATTTGGAATAAAGGAGCAATAAAAAATGCGGGAAGAACTTGTAATAAGTAATTTTGATAAGTATTGTGTACCGAAATGTGAATTATCAGAAAAGCGCATTAAGAATAAATGGTGCTTGGTTCCTTATGAAACAGGTACATATTCGGGTAATATGCTGTGTTCATTCGATGATTCCCCCGAAGATCTGGAACTGAATATCAGCCTTACTGGATGGTACAAGATTTATGTTTGCCTGCTTATGTATGACGGTAATACTGTTAATATAAAATTAAGCTCCGATGATTCTTATTTTAAAATCGCATCCCGCGGCAAAGGTTGGGGAGCAGATGAGCTTGAAGAAGCATTCTGGCGGTGTGCAGATATGACAGACAATAAAATATGTATTTCAAGAAAAAGACTTGCCTATAGCTCAAATTCAAATATTGCGTGGATAAGATTTACTCCTATGCAATACAGGGAAGTTCAGGATTGGAAAGAATTTTTTTCAAAGCCTGAAAATAAACGGCTTTACGCAACAGATGATATACATAATAAGCTTTTTCGTGAAAAATTCCAGAGCATAGAGGATTGGAATTCTTGTGTCAAACAATATGAGGACTCGGATGTCGAATGGCTATCGCTTGAAAATATTAAACCATTGACATCGGGAGAGTGTGCGACAGGAGATATTGAAACATCGTCCTTTGGCAGAATTAATGATAGAAATGTTCAGGAGCAGGTGGGAGTCTGGTATAACGACAAGGCATTGTCAAATATGATAGAAGCAGGGCATGGCATGGGTGTTAAGATGTGTTCATCTATGCGTGCAGGCGCATGGGGAATGGGATTTCCTTATACGCAGTCATACTTTGTAAACAGTTTTGCTGAAGAAAACCCGCAGCTTCGTTGCGTAGACAGAGACGGACAGGTTGTCGATGCGCTTTCATATGCCTATCCCGAAACACAGGAATATATAATTTCTGAGTTTGTTCATATGGCAAAGCTTGGATTTGATGCGGTAGCACCGATATTTCACAGGGGAATTCCGTATGTTCTTTTTGAAAAACCTGTTGCGGACAGATTTTACGAATTATACGGTGAATATCCGTATGAACTGCCTCTTGATGATGAACGGCTTAATAAACTTCATTGTAATATTATGACGGAGTTTATGGAAAGGCTAAGAAATGCACTTGATGAAGCAACAGGGAAGAATAAAACGGAAATCCACGCAAGAGTAATGTTTTCGGTTTATGATTCAAAATGTGTCGGTCTTGATTTGGAAAATTGGGCGAAGAAAGGGATTGTTTCATCAATAATCAGCTATCCGCAGAGAATATATGAATTGCTTGAAGGAGATTTTTGGAAAGACGAAGAAAAGAGCAGAATTGATTTGAAAAAATATTCTGATTACTTTGCACAGACATTAAACCCTGCTTTAATGACACGGTGTGATTTTAAAAACTTTATTGAGCCGTATGAAAACTATTGCGGAAAGCTTTGCGGACCGGAATCATTAAAGCAAAGAATTCTGGAATTTATGGATTTGGAAAGAAAATACGGTACTAAAATTTATATAGAGATTATGCCGAGGATTATGACAGCCGAAGAATACAAGGATTGTGCCGCTATACTGTATGATGCAGGAGCGGAAAGATTTTCACTATGGGATACCTATGAAAGAGTACCGCATTCTGCGATGTGGAGCATGGTAAGAAGGTCAGGACATAAAGAAGAAATCAAGGGATTTGCATCGAGAGAAAATGAGTTTCACCGAAGGATAAAAATTATCAGAATAGCAGGGAAATATGAAAACAGATATAAAACATATTTCGGAGGATAAAAGCATTCATTCAAAAAATATTAAGGGAGTATTTTAAGTCATGTTTAATAAAGCATATTAAGATATAAAAAAGGTGTTAAGCCTAACACTACTAAAAGAGTAAGGAGAGAGAAATATGACGGATTTTTTATTTGATGTGATTGCGACCGAGCTTGAGGACGCAGTCGGAAGAGAAAATTGTTCAACAAGAACAATCGACAAGGTGGCTCACAGCGTTGACTATTTCTGGCTTTCAAGAATGTGGGCTGACCGTGGACTTCGTATGCCCGAGGGTGACTTTATTGTAGCGCCAAAGGATGCAAAAGAGGTTTCCGCAGTTTTAAAAATTGCTAATTACTACAAAATTCCTGTAACGACTTGGGGTGCAGGCGGCGGAACGCAGGGCGGTGCTATTCCTGTATGCGGCGGCATTGTGCTTGACACAAAGAGAATGAACAAGATTTATGATTTAAATGAAAAGGGAATGTACATAGAATGTGGCACAGGCGCAATATATAAGCATATTGAATGGGCAGCAAACGAAAAGGGCTATGCAACAATGCACTACCCGTCATCACTCACATGCTCGACTGTCGGCGGATTTTTGGCACACCGCGGTATCGGCGTATCATCAACAAAATACGGAAAGATTGACGATATGGTACTTCAAATGGAGGTTGTACTTCCAAACGGTGACATTATTGAAACCTCGCCTGCGCCAAAACACGCAGCAGGTCCCGATTTAAACCAGATTTTCATCGGCTCTGAGGGCACACTCGGCGTTATGACAAAGGCACAAATGAGAATTTTTGAGCAGCCCGAATCCCGTCAGTTCAGAGGCTTCTTATTCCATAACATGACCGATGCATTCAATGCAGGGCGCGAGCTTTTACAAAAATTCAAGCCTTCTGTAATGCGTCTTTATGATGAGGCGGAAACAGCATCTTTAATTAAGAAAATTGTTGGCGTTGAGAAAAAGGGTGCTTTTATGAATATTGCCATTGAAGGCGTTAAAGAGATGGCAGATTTAGAGATGAAAATTCTGCTTGAAACCTTCTCAAAATACGGTGCTGAGGATTTAGGCTCTGAATACGGCGAAAAATGGTGGAAAGAAAAGATTACCTTCTTCTATCCCGGACATATGATGGATATTCCGCAATGTTTCGGTACAATGGACACAATAGCGCCTTATGACAAGATAGAAAACATCTATTGGGAAATGAAAAAAGCGATTGAAACTAACTTCCCGCAGGCGAAATTTATTGCACACTTCTCACATTGGTATGAGTGGGGCTGCATGATTTACGACAGATTCATAGTTGACGGCGATAAAGTGCCAAAGGATCCGCATGAGGCATTTAGACTTCATCAAGCAATCTGGAACTGCGGCGTAAGAACAGCCTTAGCAAACGGTGGCGTAGTAAACGACCATCACGGAGTCGGAATAAAGCTCGGAAGGCTTATGAAGGAACAGTACGGACCTGCAATGCAGGTATTTACAGGAATAAAGAAACAGCTTGACCCGAACGGAATCATGAATCCGTTCAAGCTCGGCTTATAAGGAGGGATAGAGTATGCAGTTTACACAAAAATCAAGAGAACATATAGACTCGTGCCGTTTCTGCTGGATGTGCCACCATGT
>JAIKVQ010000042.1 GCA_024685565.1 Bacillota bacterium | reverse complement strand
CCTCATCCTTACCAAGGATGTACTCTGCCTACTGAGCTACAACAGCGTAACAAGGCAATTATAGCCTATTTTTAATGCTTTGTCAAGTATTTTAACAAATAAAATCAAAACATAAAAAAAGCAACGCAAAGCGTTGCTTTTCTATGTTTATTCTTCTTCCTTAATCTTAGCCTGTGCTGCTGCTAAGCGTGCAATCGGCACTCTGAACGGCGAGCAGGATACATAGTTAAGTCCAATCTTGTGGCAGAACTCAACAGAAGTCGGGTCACCGCCGTGTTCTCCGCAGATTCCTATGTGAAGTTCAGGACGAACTGCCTTACCAAGCTTTATAGCCATTTCCATGAGCTTACCAACGCCCGTCTGGTCAAGCTTTGCAAACGGATCGTTTTCAAAAATCTTCTGGTCATAGTATGCGTCCAAGAACTTGCCTGCATCATCTCTTGAGAAACCGTAAGTCATCTGTGTCAGGTCATTTGTACCGAAACAGAAGAATTCAGCCTCTTTTGCAATATCGTCAGCAGTAAGTGCAGCACGCGGAATTTCAATCATTGTTCCAACTTCATACTGCATATCTACGCCTGCGTTTTTGATTTCTTCATCAGCAGCCGCAACTACTACCTGTTTAACAAACTTAAGCTCTTTAATATCGCCTATTAGCGGAATCATAATTTCAGGCTTAATGTTCCAGTCAGCGTGAGCCTTTTTAACATTTATAGCAGCTCTGATAACCGCTCTTGTCTGCATCTTTGCAATTTCAGGATATGTTACTGCAAGACGGCAGCCGCGGTGTCCCATCATAGGATTGAACTCATGGAGTGAGTCAATTATAGCCTTGATAGTTTCAACGCTCTTGCCCTGTGCTTTTGCCAAGGCTTCAATATCAGCTTCCTCTGTAGGAACGAACTCGTGAAGAGGCGGGTCTAAGAATCTGATTGTTACAGGGTTACCCTCAAGTGCCTCATACAGTTTTTCAAAATCACCCTGCTGCATAGGAAGAATCTTCTCAAGTGCAGCTTCTCTTTCTTCTACTGTATCTGAACAAATCATTTCACGGAAAGCATCAATTCTGTTGCCCTCAAAGAACATATGCTCTGTACGGCAAAGACCGATACCTTCAGCGCCAAGCTCTCTTGCCTTTTTAGCATCTTGGGGAGTATCTGCGTTTGTTCTTACCTTAAGAGTTCTATACTTATCTGCCCAAGCCATAATTCTTCCGAACTCGCCTGCGATAGATGCATCAACTGTCGGAATGATTCCGTCATAAATGTTACCTGTTGAACCGTCTATTGAGATGTAATCACCCTCGTGATATGTCTTTCCGCTAAGCGTGAACTTCTTATTTTCTTCGTCCATATTGATTGCTGAACAGCCTGATACACAGCAGGTACCCATACCGCGCGCAACAACAGCTGCGTGGGAAGTCATACCGCCACGTACTGTCAAAATACCTTGTGATGCCTTCATACCCTCAATATCTTCAGGTGAAGTTTCAAGTCTTACAAGTACTACCTTTTCGCCTCTTGCATTCCAAGCTTTTGCGTCTTCTGCTGTAAATACAACCTTACCGCAAGCAGCACCGGGAGATGCAGCAAGTGCCTTAGCTACAGGCTCTTGTGCCTTTAATGCTTTCGGGTCAAACTGCGGATGTAAAAGTGTATCGAGGTTTCTCGGATCTATCATCAAAACAGCTTCTTTTTCTGTTCTCTTGCCTTCGTCAACCAAATCGCAGGCAATCTTTAAAGCAGCCTGAGCTGTACGCTTACCGTTTCTGGTCTGGAGCATATAAAGATGTCTGTCCTCAATAGTAAACTCCATATCCTGCATATCACGGTAATGGTCTTCCAATGTATGGCAGATACCTACGAACTGCTCATAAACTTCAGGCATAACATTCTTTAACTGGTCGATGTGCTGAGGTGTTCTTACACCTGCAACAACGTCCTCGCCCTGTTCGTTCATAAGTAACTCACCCATAAGCTTCTTTTCGCCTATTGCAGGGTCACGTGTGAACGCAACGCCTGTACCTGATGTATCGCCCATATTACCGAATGCCATCATCTGAACATTTACAGCTGTACCCCAAGAATACGGAATATCATTATCACGTCTGTAAACATTTGCGCGAGGGTTGTCCCATGAACGGAAAACCGCCTCAATAGCGCCCATTAACTGCTCCTTCGGGTCAGTTGGGAAATCTGCGCCGATTTTTGACTTATATTCTGCCTTAAACTGTGATGCAAGTTCCTTTAAATCATCAGCTGTAAGCTCAACATCCTGAGTTACGCCCTTTTTCTCTTTCATTTGGTCGATAAGCTGTTCAAAATACTTCTTGCCAACTTCCATAACAACATCGGAATACATCTGAATAAATCTTCTGTAGCAGTCCCAAGCCCAACGCGGATTGCCTGATTTCTCAGCAAGTGAATTAACAACAGTTTCATTAAGTCCAAGGTTTAGAATTGTGTCCATCATACCAGGCATTGAAGCTCTTGCACCTGAACGAACTGATACCAACAACGGATTTTCCACATCACCGAATTTCTTACCGCAGATTTTTTCCATCTTTTCGATGTACTCCATGATCTCTGCCTGAATTTCAGCGTTTATTTTTCTTCCGTCCTCATAATATCTTGTACAAGCCTCTGTAGAAATTGTAAAACCCTGCGGAACGGGAAGACCGAGATTTGTCATCTCTGCAAGGTTAGCGCCTTTTCCGCCTAAGATTTCTCTCATATTGGCGTTACCCTCTGAGAATAAGTAAACATACTTTTTACTCATTTGTTACTCCTCCTAATCATTTTTGTAGTTATCGGATAATAATCCCAACCACACTATTATACCACAATTTGTTAAAAAGTCCATAATATTTTTTAACTTTCTTCATTTTTTTGTCTTTTTGTTGTTTTTTTGCAAATAAACCGCCGTTAATTTGAAGATATTCGGTTGAAATGACAATAAAAATATGATATACTTATCAAAATAAATGAAAAAGGGAAGAATTTATGAAAACTAAATCGGTATATATTTGCAGAGAATGTGCGTATCAGTCTGCAAAATGGATGGGTAAATGCCCCTCCTGCGGGAATTGGAACACTTTTGACGAAACTGTTGTTTCCGATGAAAAAAAATCAAAAAGCACCTCAGTTACATCAAATACAAAAAGACCTGTATCAATGTTAAATGAAGTAAAAACAGATGTTGAGGTTCGGTATAAAACCGGAGTCGGCGAGCTTGACCGTGTTTTGGGCGGAGGACTTGTAAAAGGCTCACTTGTTTTGGTGGGCGGAGACCCTGGTATAGGCAAATCTACTCTGCTTTTGCAAATTTGCGGAACTCTCCCTCAGGACAAGAAAATTCTTTATGTTTCGGGAGAGGAATCGGAAAAGCAAATAAAACTGCGCGCACAGCGTCTTAAACTTACCTGTGAAAATGTCTATCTTATTTCGGAAACAGATGTTGCGCAAATACTCGAAACAATAAATCAGGTAAGCCCCGATATTGTCATAATAGATTCCATACAGACAATGTGCTGTCCCGAAATTGTGTCGGCGGCAGGCAGTGTGCCTCAGGTGCGCGAGGCTACAAACGCATTTATGCGTATAGCAAAACAGGACGATATTTCTATGTTTATAGTCGGTCATGTAACAAAGGACGGTTCTTTAGCGGGTCCGCGTGTTTTAGAGCATATGGTTGACTGTGTTTTATATTTTGAGGGTGACAAACAGATGACCTTCAGGATTTTGCGTGCCGTAAAGAACAGATTTGGCTCAACAAATGAAATAGGCGTTTTTGAAATGGCAAACGAAGGTCTTTTAGAGGTTGAAAATCCCTCCGCATTTCTTCTGGAGGGGCGTGATATTGAAAATTCAGGCTCTTCCGTCATATGCAC
>JAIKVQ010000038.1 GCA_024685565.1 Bacillota bacterium | reverse complement strand
CGCATTTGTGGAAAAGAATGTTAAAAGCGGTATGCAGGCATATGTTGTCTGCCCTTTGATTGAGGAGAGCGAGACACAGGACTTGAAAAATGCAAAAAATATTTTTTTAGGGCTTACAAAGGCGTTTCCTGATTTAAAAGTAGGATTGATACACGGAAAAATGAAAGCACCTGAAAAAGATGCTGTGATGCAGGATTTTTTAGACGGCAGGATCAATATATTGGTTTCTACAACAGTTATTGAAGTAGGCGTCAATGTCCCGAACAGCAATATTATGGTTATTGAAAATTCGGAAAGGTTTGGACTTGCCACACTTCATCAGCTAAGAGGAAGAGTGGGAAGAGGAAATGAGCAGGCGTATTGTATAATGATTGCCGAATCGGACAGTGAGCTTACGAAAAAACGTATGAAAACTATGTGCGAGTCGAATGATGGCTTTTATATTTCGGAACAGGACTTAAAGCAAAGAGGCCCGGGGGACTTTTTCGGGACGCGTCAGCACGGACTTCCTGAAATGAGGATTGCCAACCTCTTTAAAGATTCTGAAATTTTAGTTCTTGCCGATAGTGCTGTCTCCGACATTTTAGAAAAATCGGCAGAAATAACCAAAGACGAAGAAAAAATACTCTTTGACAGGGCTGCAAGAGTAATTCCCGAAAGTGTTGTTTTAAATTAAAATGTAATGTTTTTTTACAAAAACATTAAAAAATATCTAAAAATTTCAAAAAAAGATTGACGATTTTGGAAATATAGGGTACAATACTTAGGAAAGTACCCTTGGGAGGCACTATGAGAATTATTGCAGGCGCCAAGCGTGGACACAGGCTTTATGATTTTGAGGGAATGGACATACGCCCGACAACAGACAGGGTTAAGGAGTCCATGTTCAATCTTATTCAGGACTTTGTTTTAAAAAGCCGTGTTTTGGACTTGTTCTCCGGCAGCGGCGCACTCTGCTTTGAAGCGCTCTCACGCGGTGCGGATTTTGGGGTATGCATTGATAAAGACCCGAAATCGGTTGCAGTTATAAAGAAGAATAACGAGGCGCTGGGTTTTGAAAATCTGGAAATTAAAAACTGCGGGGCGACGGAGTTTTTGGATAGTACCAAAAGCAGATTTTCTCTTATCTTCTTAGACCCGCCTTACAACAAGGGATTTATAGCACCGATTATACAAAAAATAGTTAAAAAAAATATCCTGTCGGAGGACGGTATAATAGTTTTGGAGAGTGACTTTTCCGATGAACACGGAGATTTTGAAGGGCTTATAAAATTTAAACAGAAAAAATATGGCAGGAGCTATGTTACAGTCTATAAAAGAGGGTGACTGTTATGAGAACAGCCGTTTATCCGGGAAGTTTTGACCCGATAACAAACGGGCATTTGGACATAATAAGACGTGCGTCAAAGCTTTATGACCGCCTAATTGTGGGCGTGCTTGACAATATAAATAAAAAACCTCTCTTTTCAGCTATGGAAAGAAAGGAAATGATAGACACACAGATTAAGGATTTGCCGAACGTCAGCTGTGATGTGTTCAGCGGACTTTTGGTGGATTTTGCCAAGCAAAACGGTGCGTCTGTAATAATAAAAGGGCTTAGGACCGTTGCCGATTTTGAGTATGAATTTCAAATGGCGCTTCTAAACAAAGCACTAAATCCCGAATATGAAACTGTATTTATGATGACCGACTCCAAATATTCATACATAAGCTCAAGTATGGTAAAGGAAGTTGCAAAATATAAAGGCGAGCTTAACGGTCTTATTCCGCCTGATGTCATTGATAAAATTAAAGATAAAATATAAAATAGCATAAGGGAGTTTTGATTATGGAAATTATGGAAATTATCGACATGATGGAAGAAACTATCGATAAGGCGCCTACTGTTCCTTTGAGCGGAAAGATACTTGTCGATAAAGAGGACATTCTTGATTATATTCAGGAAATGCGCCTTGTTTTCCCTGATGAAGTCAAGGAAGCAAAATGGGTCAAGGAAGAAAGAGAAAGAATTTTGGCGGAGGCTCAGTCCAGAAGCGATGAAATGATTAAAAACGCTGAGGAAAAGGTTGTTCAAATGATTGACGAGCATGAAGTCACAAAGCAGGCTGTAGATCAGGCAAACCAAATGGTTAATGACGCTCAGCAGAAAGCTATGGAAATAAAGACCGACTGTGACCAGTATGCAGACGACATATTAAACGACCTTGAAAAGCGCCTTGACATGCTTTCAAAGAAAGTTCACGACGACAGAGCTTATTTTGAAAATAAGTAATTTTATGACGGGAGAAGGCTATGCCGAAAGGTGTAGCCTTGTTTGATTTGAAAAGATAAATGTGCATTATGGTGAGATTATGATTTATAAATCCAATTCGGCAAGGGAAACGGAGAATATTGCAAAAGCCTTTGCAAAAACCTTAAATAGGGGCGATACTGTTTGCTTAGACGGTGATTTGGGGGCGGGAAAGACCGCATTCACCGCAGGTATTGCCAAAGGCTTGGGGATTGATGAATATATTTCAAGTCCCACTTTTACAATATTGAACTGCTACAGCGGTTATATTCCGCTTTATCACTTTGATGTTTACCGTATAGGCGACAGCAGTGAAATGTATGATATCGGATTTTCTGAATACGTGTCAGGCGATGGTGTTACGGTAATAGAGTGGTCAGAAATAATATCGGATATTTTGCCTGATAGCAGATATGAAGTAAAAATAACAAAAAATCTTGATATTCACGACGATTTCCGTGAAATATCCATTGAAAAACGGGGATAATTATGAAAATTTTTGCGGCAGACACATCATCTCAGGTTGCCTCGGCGGCAATATGCGACGGTGATAAGCTGATTTGTGAAATTACACTTAATAATAAACTTACTCATTCGCAGACTCTTATGCCGATTATAAAAGATGTTTTTGAAAAAAGCGAGCTTGAGCCAAGTGATATTGATATTTTTGCAGTAGCAGACGGCCCAGGCTCATTTACAGGTCTAAGGATTGGCGTAACAACGGTAAAAGGTCTTGCTCACGCAGTTAATAAACCCGTTGTCGGCGTAAATACGCTTGAGGCTATGTGCTATAACCTGCCACTTTGTCCGCATATTATAGTTCCTGTAATGGACGCAAGACGGGGTGAGGTTTATAACGGATTTTACAGATTTTCGGACGGTATTTTAGAAGAAATTTGTCCTCCAAGGGCAGTAGAGCTTTCAAAATGCCTTGATGAAATCAAAGCGCTTGGCGAAAAAGCAGTGTTTTTAGGCGACGCGGTGCCTGTATATAAAGATGAAATACAAAGAGAATTAAACGATTTGGCTGTATTTGCGCCCCAGGGTGCGAATATGCAAAGGGCGTCCGCTGTTGCAGAGGCAGCAAAATCAAAAAAAACACAAAAGTATTTTGAGCTTGTGCCGAAGTATATAAGGAAATCACAGGCGGAACGCGAGTATGAGCAAAGGGGTGGAGAAAAATGTTAGCAATAGGCTGTGACCACGGCGGTTTTGAACTTAAAAATCATATAGAAGAACATTTAAAGGGTAGAGGAGTAGAGTTTAAGGATTTCGGATGCTTTGATGAGACTTCCTGCGATTATCCCGATATTGCCTGCACTGTATGTAAAAGTGTAACGGAGGGCGAATGTGACAGAGGTATTTTAGTTTGCGGTACAGGAATAGGTATGTCGATTGCGGCAAATAAGATAAAGGGCATACGTGCAGCTCACGTAACAGATGTTTATTCTGCCAAAATGACAAAGATGCATAATA
>JAIKVQ010000008.1 GCA_024685565.1 Bacillota bacterium | reverse complement strand
ATACGGCGGGTTTTTGCCATATGCCCCGGATACCAGTTAATATTGGAAGTATGATAGATTTCGCTTTTATTATCCATTTTAGTTCACATCCTTGCAAACATCAATCCATTTTTTGTATTCTGAGGCTGTTTCAAGCTCATTTAAAGTTAATTTTACTGCACTGTTGGAACTTCCGCAGGCAGGATAAACAATATCAAAGTCTTTTAAAGATTTATCAAGATAAACTTCCGCACCATCATTTATGCCAAACGGACATACACCGCCGACTCTGTGACCGATATAGCTTTCAACATCTTCAAAGTCAATCATTTTTGCCTTTTGTAGAAATTCTTCCTTGAATTTTTTGTTGTCAATTCGCGCATTACCTGACGCTACAATTAGAATAGGCTTATCGTTTACGATAAATGAAAGTGTTTTTGCAATTTCATTCTCGCTGCAGCCTATTGCGGTAGCCGCCTCCGAAACTGTAGCGGAGGATACAGGAAATTCCATGATTTTATCCTCTAAACCGTATTTTTTTAGATGTTCTTTTGCTTTTATTAGCGACATAGTTTTACTCCTTTATAAATTAGGCAGGTTATTATAACCTGCCTAATTTATTCTAACGCTCCGAATGACATTACAGGCCATAACCTGAATATCGCGTGTCCGCCTATTGCAGAAAAAGGAACTTCGCCCAGGGAGGTTGAACGCGAATCCTTGCTGTTTGGACGGTTATCACCCATAACGAAAACGCAGTTTTCACTTACCGTAAACGGATATTCTGTATTTGGGTCAGTAATTCCCGTAACACCGTCATAGTAAGGCTCTTCTAAAATCTCGCCGTTTACTATTACTTTTCCTTTGTCAAGGTCAATGACATCGCCCGGCATACCGACAATTCGTTTAATATAGTATTTTCTTTTTAACTCTTGCGGTAATTTGAAATACATACGGAATTTTGAAAATGCGCTAAGATGGGTATCGTTCATTTCCTCATACTGCGCATAATATTCCGTTCGGTTTTTGTATGCACTGTCTAAAATGATTATATCGCCCTGCTGCGGTTTATATCCGATTTTCGTAACAAAAAGCCTGTCATTATTTACTAAAGTGGGATACATAGACGGTCCGTCGACTCTTACTATATCCACCAAAAACATTTTAATTCCAAAAGCAATAACTAAAGCTAAGAATATGGTATAAAACCACTCCCATACCTCTTTTAAAATATTAAACTCACCATTGGTTTCTTTAACCAGTTCCAAATTATCATTTTCAAAACTATTATCTGTCACTTTTATCCACCTCAAAATATATTATATCACTCTGTAAAATAAAGGCAATAAGCAATTAAAAAGGGACACAAAATATGCCCCTTTTCATAATTAAAGAAAATTTAAATTCTTTCCTTAACCTTTGCAGCTTTTCCGACTCTGTCACGGATATAGAAGAGTCTTGCGCGTCTAACTTTACCTTTTCTTGAAATTTCAATTTTCTCAATAATAGGTGAGTTAACGGGCCAAGTTTTCTCAACACCGACACCGTAAGAAAGACGTCTTACAGTGAAGGTTGCGCCAATGCCGCTGCCTTGCTTTTTGATAACAGTACCCTCAAACATCTGTGTTCTGGTACGGTTACCCTCGACAACTCTCTGATAAACCTTAACATTGTTACCAACGCAGATATCAGGAAGGTCGGTTCTGATTTGGTCTTTTGTCAAAGCACTAATGATTTCCTTTGTATTCATCATTTTGCCCTCCTTTTATAAAATAGATGTTCGTGCCGACCAAGGCAGAGGACCACCCAAAATTAACTTAAGTATTTTAGCATATTTATGCAGAGATGTCAATACTATTTTAAAAGATTTTTTTGTAATAAAAAAAAGAAAAGACAAGTATTATTTATAAACGGACTTTTTAGGAGATGCTTATAAATTGCTAAAGCGAATTAAAATGATAGTTATAACAAAAAATATGCTTTATTCAGTATTTGTCCTGTTTTTGGCAGGTATTTTCACCGCTTTTTCAGTTGTTTTTGTTTCAAGAAACAAAAACATGCAGGCTTTTGCAGACTATAAGCCTATTTTAGAAAGCGAAATCACGGGAATAGGGGGAACAAAGCAGGATAAAAATGAGAAAAAAGCAGAGTTATCACGAGTATATAAAGGAATAATAAAGTATTTTTTCTTCTTGGAGGAGCAAGGAGATGATGTAAATTATATAAATGATGAAGAGGGACTTTCAGGAGAAATGATAACCTCCGAGGTGCGAAAGGTAACAAAAGGTATGGAAATATCAAATGCCACCGATTTTCAGGTAAATCCGAACGATTATATCAATCAAAAGTTGACCTTTTCTTTGGACAGCCAGGGACCTCAGATATTGATTATACACACCCATACAACGGAAAGCTACAGTGCGGAAAGTTACAAAAGGGACGCGCCTGACAGAGACCTTGACGAGGCAAAAAATATTGTGGCGGTAGGGAAAATAATAGCTGAAACTTTTGAAAAAAACGGCATTTCGGTATATCATGACAAAACAGTACACGATTATCCCTCTTATAACGGCGCATATCAGCGCGCTGCAACAACAATAAGAAACGACCTTGAGGCATATCATGGGATAAAGGTTGTACTTGATATACATCGTGACGGAATAACCAAAGAAGACGGCACAAAGGTAAAACTTTTAACAAACATAAACGGAAAGGATACAGCACAGGTGATGCTGGTTGTAGGAACAAATACAAATCTTCAGCACGATAACTGGAAGGAAAATTTCAAATTTGCATCAAAAATTCAGGCAAAAGCACAGGAAATGTACCCAACACTGATGCGCCAGATAAACTTAAGAAAGGAACGGTTTAATGAACAAATGACCGCAGGCTCGCTGATAATAGAGGTTGGCACAAATGGAAATACACTTGCCGAGGCAATTGAGGGCGGACGGGATATTGCCCAGGTAATAAGTGCAGTATTAAAGGACTGAAAATGATTAAAATCGGGAAATTTTATATACATTATACAACGGTGATGTTCTTTATAATATGCTGGTTTACGAGGCATTTGGAATTGCTGTTTTTGAGTTATTTTACAGCGTTTTTGCACGAACTTGCGCATACCGTTACTGCCCTTTTAATCGGAATTGAACCATCGTATATCGCATTTTTTCCTTTCGGAGTCAATCTGCGAATAAAAAGCAGGATTATTTACTCTGTTTCCGACGAAATTCTTTTATATATGTCAGGACCGCTTGTAAATGCAGTGATTGCATTGTTTACGCAGATGTTTTTGCCTCGGCTTTTTTATGCCAGATATTTTTATTGGAATAATATAGGACTTTTTTTGTTCAATCTTCTGCCGATTTTACCTATGGACGGGGGTGTGGTTTTAAAAAGAATCTTGTCTGATAAAATAGGGAACAGGAGCGCGGAGAAAGTTTTAAAATTCATTTCCGTAACACTAATCGTCCTTCTTGTGTATTTTGAGGCTATTCTTACCGTAAGAAGCCGTTTTAATTTTTCTTTGATATTTGCTGTTATATTTTTAACTTCAAATATATTTACAAATACGGAAAAGTACAGTATGAATTTTATAAAAGAACTTATTTATATTAAAACTAAATCAAAAAAAGAGTTTGTAAAAGCTCAAGTATATTTGATTTCGGATAATTGTGACGAACGTAAATTGGCGGAGAATTTCAATCCGTCAAAAAGCTATGTTGTAGTGAGAAAAGACCAAAAAGGAAATATAAATGAAATTCTGACAGAGGAAAATATAATTGACAGAATTCTTGGTAAGAATTCAATATTCTAAAAGTAGGAAAAAATCGGCAATAAGCAGTTGACGATTTTTTCCTTATGTGTTATAATATGTAAGATTTACATATTGACCTTATTATGCGCCTACGGGTAATAAGGCATATCAAAAAATTATATTGTAGGCAGAAAGGCAATGAAGATTAAAATGAAAAAAACATTATCTTTGGTAGTTGCAGCAGTAATGCTTGTAGCAGGTCTTGCAGGCTGCGGAAAGAAAGCTGACGACAGTGCAGTTTCGGAAAATACACTTGTAATTGGCGGTATCGGACCTTTAACAGGCGCTGCTGCTACATACGGAAATGCCGTTAAAAACGGTGCAACACTTGCAGTTGAAGAAATCAACGCTGCAGGTGGAGTAAACGGAATGATGTTGAAACTTGCTTTTGAAGATGACGAGCACGACGCTGAAAAGTCTGTAAATGCTTATAACACCTTAAAAGACCGCGGAATGAAGATTTTGATGGGTACTGTAACCAGCGTTCCTTGTGTTGCTGTTGCAGATAAGACGAAGGAAGACAATATGTTCCAGCTTACACCTTCAGGCTCATCTGTTGACTGTATTGTAAATGATAACGCATTCAGAGTATGCTTCAGTGACCCAAACCAGGGTATTGCATCAGCTCAATATATAGCTGAAAATAACATTGCGAAGAAAGTAGCTGTAATTTACAATAGCTCTGATGTTTACTCGCAAGGAATTTATGAAAAGTTCGCACAGGAATCAGCAAAAAGAGGTATCGAAATAGTTGCAGCTGAGGCATTTACAAAGGATTCTGCAACAGACTTTACTGTACAAATTCAAAAGATTGCATCAAGCGGTGCAGAGCTTGTATTCTTGCCGATATACTATCAGGAAGCGGCTTTAATACTTACTCAGGCTGAAAAAGCAGGACTTGATGTTATCTTCTTTGGCTGTGACGGTCTTGACGGACTTATCGACCAGTTGGGAGATAATGCAGCTTTAGCTGACGGCGTAATGTTGCTTACACCGTTTGCGGCAGATGCTGATGATGAAAAGACCGTTGAATTTGTAAAATCATATAAGAAAATGTTCAAAAATGAAACGCCTAATCAGTTTGCAGCTGATGGATATGATGCTATATATATCATAAAAGCAGCATTGGAAGATGCAGGCGTAAGCGATGCAACAATCAGCATTTCAGACCTTTGTGATGCATTAAAGGCATCAATGACTAAGATATCTGTTGACGGCGTTACTGGCGCTATGCAATGGACAGCTGACGGCGAACCTACAAAGGAGCCAAAAGCAATGGTTATTGAAAACGGTTCATACAAGGCAAAATAAGGAATATAATTGTTCAAGAAATAACCGGTAACGCCGGTTATTTCTTGAGTGTTTTGCAAATGTGAAATGAGGTAGCAGGTTAATAATGAGTTTCTTATCTTACTTTATAACAGGCGTCAGTCTTGGCGGAATATATGCCTTAATAGCGCTTGGATATACAATGGTTTACGGTATTGCAAAAATGCTCAACTTTGCACACGGTGACGTAATTATGATCGGCGGATACATAGCCTTTGTTGCTATGTCATCTATGCACACGTCTGTTTTTTTAGCAATCACTATGAGCATTATTGTTTGCATAATTTTGGGAGTCTTAATAGAAAAGGTAGCATATAAGCCATTAAGAAGCGCTTCTCCGCTCGCAATTTTAATAACTGCTATAGGGGTTAGCTATCTTTTGCAGAATGTTGCCCTTTTAATTTTTGGCTCAGCTGCAAAAAGCTTCAATTCTGTTGTCCCAAAATTCAAATTTAATACTGCGGTTAATATTACGGGCGAAACCATTGTTACAATAATAGTTACTATTATTATTGCCATCCTTTTAACACTGTTTGTTAATAAGACAAAAAGCGGAAAAGCAATGCGCGCTGTTTCGGAGGATAAAGGCGCAGCGCAACTTATGGGAATAAATGTAGACAATACGATTTCCTTAACCTTCGCTATCGGTTCAGGACTTGCAGCCGTTGCAAGTATTCTGCTTTGTTCAACCTATCCGCAGATAAGCCCGTATACTGGCGCTATGCCAGGTATTAAAGCATTTACTGCGGCAGTTTTCGGCGGAATAGGCAGTATTCCCGGTGCCATGATTGGCGGTATCATCCTTGGCATTATCGAAAGTTTGTCAAAAGCTTATATTTCTTCACAACTTTCAGATGCAATAGTCTTTGCAGTGCTGATTTTGATACTTTTAATTAAGCCCACGGGACTTTTGGGCAAGAAAATAAACGAGAAAGTTTGAGGTGGCATATATGGCTAAAAAAATTAAATATGCTACCCGTGATAAGTTAATCACATACTTGATAGTTTTAGTAGCATTTGTAATTTCACAATTGCTTGTTACAACAGGCGTTGCATCAAACAAATTTACAGGACTTTTGATTCCGATTTCGGTAAACATTCTGCTTGCAATATCTTTAAATCTTGTTGTAGGTATTTCAGGTGAATTAAGCCTCGGTCATGCAGGATTTATGTGTATTGGTGCGTATGCGGGAAGTCTTTTTTCGATATTGACGCAGAATGCTATAACATCTTTCTTAATCAGGTTTCCGGTAGCAATCCTGCTGGGCGGAATTGTTGCCGCGATTTTTGGATTTTTAATTGGAATACCCGTGCTTAAATTAAGAGGAGACTATCTTGCGATAGTTACTTTGGCATTCGGAGAAATTATCAAGAATATCTTTAATAATATGTATCTTGCAGTGGATAAAAACGGTATTTTCTTTTCTATGACTGCTGAA
>JAIKVQ010000190.1 GCA_024685565.1 Bacillota bacterium | reverse complement strand
TGAACAATGGAACACATATCGGCGAATTGTGTTTCAAAGGGCTTGATGAAAACGGTGTTGCCGAAATTGGATACGGTATTTTGGAAGAACACCAATGTCAAGGCTATGCCACCGAAGCGGTTAAAGCAGTCCTGACCTGGGCTTTTCAAAACCCGAAGGTAACGGCTGTTGAAGCAGAAACCGATGCTGAAAACATGGCTTCGAAAAGAGTGCTTGAGAAGTGTGGATTTATTGCAAACGGAAAAATCGGAGAAGAAGGACCTTGTTTTACAGCAACCCGCCCATAAATTCAGATTTGTTTAACGGCAATATATCTTCAAATAAGAAAGTATTTGAATCGTCAGGAGAAAAATATGAGAAGACACTATCTTGATAATATAAGGTGGATAACAATTATTTGCGTTGTTGTCTATCACGTTATTTATATGTTCAACGGTGAGGCAACGGCAGGCGTTATAGGACCTTTTACAGACGTTCAGTATCAGGACGCCTTGCAGTATATATTATATCCTTGGATGATGATACTTTTGTATATTGTCGCGGGAATGTGCTCGCGGTATTATCTTGAAAACCACAGCATAAAGGAATTTATTAAATCAAGAACGACAAAGCTGCTTGTACCCTCCACAATCGGGTTATTTGTTTTTGGGTGGATACAGGGCTATTTCAATATACAGCTTGGCATCGGTATTGAAAATATACAAGTACCAACGCTTTTACTTTATCCTATAATGGCAATTTCGGGAACGGGTGTATTATGGTTTGTTCAGCTACTTTGGCTATTCTCAATGATCCTTGCGTTAATCAGGCATTTTGAAAGGGGAAAACTTTATGAATTTTGCAAAAATGCAAATATTCTTGTGGTTTTGTTACTTGTTATCCCTGTTTATGCTTCAAGCTTTATTCTGAACACACCGATCATTGTTGTTTACCGTTTTGGTATCTACGGCATGACATTTTCACTCGGTTATTTCGTTTTTGCTCACGATGAGGTAATCGAAAGAATCAGTAGGTGGAATATTCCGCTCATCATATTGTCCGTTGTTTTAGCAGTTGTTTATCTTTATACTCATTTTGGGGATAATTACGCAGAAAACCCGACATTTAACAGTGTTCCTGCGATTCTCTATGCGTGGAGCGCCTGTCTTGCTATTATGGGAAGTAGCTACAAATGGTACAACCGCAAAACAGGGTTTTCAGCCTTTATGACAAAACGCAGTTACGGCTTGTATGTTTTTCACTATCTTCCTCTGTCCGCCAGCGCTTATCTTCTTGCAAAGTATGCTGATTTACCGCCCGTTTTGATGTACTTAACAGTCTTAATCTGTGGCTTTGCGGGAGGACTTATTTTGTATGAAATAATGTCAAGAATACCGTTTATCAGGTGGGCTGTTTTGGGAATAAAAAAGAATAAATCGTGAGGGCAGGCTTTATGGCAAATACAATCTCATATATCAGAATTATACTGAGCGCTACATTACTGTTTTTCCCTGTATTTTCTCCCGCATTTTATTTATTATATACGCTTTCGGGTTTTTCTGATATGATTGACGGGACGATTGCAAGAAAGACAGGGACTGTGAGTAAGTTTGGAGAAAAGCTTGACACGGCGGCAGATTTTATATTTGTTGCAATCTGTCTTATTAAGTTCATTCCGGCTATACAAATTCCTCTCTGGCTTTATGTGTGGATCGCAATAATAGCGCTGATTAAGCTGATAAACATTGTTTCGGGCTATATTATGCAAAATAAGCTTGTTACGGTTCACTCGTTTATGAATAAATTCACAGGTGTGGTTTTGTTTGTCCTTCCTCTGACATTTTGGATTATAGATTTGAAATATAGCGGAATTGCCGTTTGCACAATCGCAACTTTTGCGGCGGTACAGGAGGGGCATTTTATAAGAACGGGAAGAGAAAATTAATACGATATATTTGTGGAGGATTTAAAAGTGGCAAAAGAAATAAAACCGGAAGACACAACAAGAGCCATGCCTTTTAAGCTATGGATGAAGGCACCAAATCCAATGGTAACATTTTTCAAAACCATAGATGTAACGAACCTTGTTAAAGTCAGCAAAAAACGGCATTTAAAGTTTAATATGCTCATTACATATTGTATCGGAAAGGCTGCCGTCGGTATAAAAGAGTTTTATATTCTTCCCGTCGGCAACAAACTTATGAAATATGATAAGATTGCGGTAAACACAATCGTAATGAACAAAAACGGAGAAGTAAACTCTTGCGATATTTCGTATTCAGAAAATCTTCAAACATTCAATGAGGACTATTTAAAATATACCGCGCAGGTTTATAACAGTTGCTGTGATTTTGACCTGTCAGACAAGTGTATGGTAATCGGTACATCGGCAATAGTTGATACGGAAATTGACGGCGCCATGGGTATGAACAGCGGCATTTTTAATAACCCTTTTCTCATCTGGGGCAAGTATAAAAAGAAGTTTTTAAAATATTATTTGCCAATCTCTTTTCAGTTCCATCATACACAGATGGACGGAGCTCACGCAGGCAAATTTCTTATGAATTTACAAAATGAGATTAACAATATAAAAAGCGTTACAAGGAGAATAAAACAATGAAAATACTTGTGTTAAACGGAAGTCCGAAAAGAGAAAAAAGCGACACTATGCAAATAACATGCGCCTTTTTAGAGGGAATGAACGAGGTATCACCGCAAGAGGTACATACAATCCATACTGTTGATAAACACATTGAATACTGCACGGGCTGTTTTACCTGTATGCGAAATGGCGGCGAATGTATACATAACGACGATATGCGCGGCATTTTGGAAGAAATACTAAAAAGCGACCTTTTGATTTTTAATTTCCCGCTTTACTGCTATGGTATGCCTGCGTCCTTAAAAGCACTGCTTG
>JAIKVQ010000173.1 GCA_024685565.1 Bacillota bacterium | reverse complement strand
AAGATTCAGTCTTTTATTATCTGAAATTGTCCTGTATGTTGTGAATTTCGTATACTTACCGAATGGCTGCGAAATCAAAACATCACTTCTTACATTTCCGTCCGTATCCCATAAAAGTCCTGCACCGTCATCAATTCTTATACAGTTAAAGCCTCTTTCCGCGATTTGACCTACCAGATTGTCATAATCATCGTTTTTACTGTAGATCATCCACGCATTATAGCATATCGTTAATTTCTCATTCTTTCCCATTTTAACAACACTTCTTTGAAATTTTTAGTGATTACCTCAAACTATTTTTATAAATTTCCATTTCACTGCACATCAACACAAAAGCACCGACACCGTGCAGGTCATTTTTTATCTTTTCCCTGCTCACATAATGTTCATATGTACCCTCGTCAATACAAGTTCCGATACATACATTATCGATAACTATATTTTTATTTTCATCATAATAAAGACTATCGACTATTCCGCGATATGCACGCTCCAATACATCTTTATATATGTTGTTTTCAACAATATTTTTACGCATAGCTTTAGCGTAGGAATAAATAAACAAATTTGTGCAGGAGCTTTCAACCCAATTATCCTCTCTTTCGGGTTTATCAAGCACCTCAAACCACATTCCTGTCTTTTTATCCTGAAAATTCACAAGTGATTTTAATAAATCCTTTATAATATTATGAAGCTTTGGGATTTTTGGGTGATTTTCCGGAATATAATCCAAAATGTCCAAAATCGCAACAGCATACCAGCCGACAGCTCTTCCCCAAATCTCAGCAGAAAGACCTGTTTCTTTGTCTGCCCAAGGCATTTCCTTTGACTCGTCCCAGCCGTGAAAGTAAAGTCCCGTTTTACTATCCTTCATCTTTTCATCAATAATTAAAATTTGCTTTATCGCTCTTTCCCTCAAAAGAGCATCACCAAATCTATCCGCATACATAACGGACAATGGTCCTGCCATATATGCTCCGTCAAGCCACATCTGATTATGCTGTGTCATCATATGCCAATATCCGCCGATAGTGTTAACAGGCCAGAAATGCATAGACTCGGCAACCGTTTTAATCGCCTTTTCGTATCTTACATCGCCCGTTTTATCCAATAATTCATAAAGAAGTATGGTCGGCATTTTATGGTCAAGCATCTGTAAAGCCCGTTTTGCCAAATCAGGTGTTGTTTCTGTTACCTTTTCTGCGACAAAGCCAACTATATCACCGTCTTTATCAATTACGCTATCAACATATTTTTTTATATATTCAAAATATTTATCTTCTCCGCAGAGCTTGTATATTTTCTCCATTCCTGACAGAAAGACGCCCTGGTGATAAAAAAACACGCCCTTGGGCGGCAGCTCCTCCGCCCTAAACTTGTTCATAACCGCATCACATGCAAGCTTTCCGTAGTCTAAAGGTGTAATCATTTTGTCAGCTCCTTTTTCCGTCATAATTAAAGCTAAATTCATACTTAAAACTTAACCATACTATCGTAATTTACAACCAAATTTTCTCTGTAAATGTGTGAATCATTTGACAGAGTAAGTACCTTTGGAAAGGAAATACCGTTTTCGTCCCTAAACTCAACAACCGTCATTCCCGTATTGCAAATATCAAAATGATTTGCAATAAAAGGATACGGTATATCAAGAAGGCTTGATAAAAAGCTCACGCAAAAGCCCTGATGTGCAAAAAGCGCAATTCTTTTGCCACTCGGATTAACACATTTATAAAAATGTTTTTTTCTGTTATGCTCATATCCTAACGATGAGATGAACTTATCCAATTCCCTATCAACGCGGTCTACCCCTTTGCTATTAACAGACTTCCTAAGCTCATCATTTTCATACCAATTATACGCACAATTTACAACATCTTCACTTGCGAGAATTTTTTTAAAGCGTGTCTTTTTGAAAAACCAATCCACCTCACCGTCTTCGTCAACGGCAAATTCATTCCATACATACTTCTCATTACAAAAATCAAGCAGATTTATTTCCTTTTTTAATAGCTCTGCTGTGGGCTTCGCCGTAAGCTGCGCCCTGTTTGATGTTGATGAATAAATCTCGTCAATACCGTATTTTGCAAGCCTTTTTGAAAGCGCCTCCGCCTGCCTTTCCCCCAACGGCGATAATGAGTCGGG
>JAIKVQ010000089.1 GCA_024685565.1 Bacillota bacterium | reverse complement strand
TCACATGCAAAAGTTTAGTTTAAGATGTCATGCTGAACTGTCTTGGATTTCTTCCACGCTCCGAAAGTTTCGCCTGATGAGCTACGCTCAGTCGGCTCAATTTCGTCGCTATCCGGCACAAGTGCCGTACAGAAATCCGCTATTCGCTTTATCATACATCCAATCTTCTTCCGCCTCGTGCCGAGCTTATATCCTTGCCCAAACTGTCCGATTGCTCGTAAGTTTCAATACTCTCTTTTGAAGATGCACACACAGCACGGACATTTGCCCATTCACGAATTGCAAGTATCTGTTCTTTCTGTGTTTGAGAAAGCGGAACCGTATTAGCTACAGCCTTTTCAAAATCAGAAAATCTTAAAGCCCTGTTTTCAAAAAACGCTTCACACAGAGCCGATATGACAACCTGTTCAATCTCCGAACCTATAAACCCTTCCGTCATTTCGGCGAGTTTGTTTATCAAATTGTCATCAGGCTTGACTTCGGCACAAACCTCGTCATCTTTCAGCCTTTTTGTCAAATGTACCTTAAATATTTCTTTACGCTCCTGAAGTGTCGGCAAATCAACAAAGAAAATCTCATCAAACCTGCCTTTTCTGAGCAGTTCGGGCGGAAGCTGATGAATATTGTTTGCGGTTGCAATAACAAATACGGGTGCGGTTTTTTCCTGCATCCAAGTCAAAAATGTACCGAAAATTCTTGACGATACACCGCTGTCGTTTGCCTGAGATACTCCGTTAAGCCCCTTTTCTATTTCATCAACCCATAATATTGCCGGAGCAACAGCCTCAACGGTTGAAATAGCTTTTCGCATATTTTCTTCCGAGCTTCCGACAATGCCTGAAAAAATCTTGCCCAAATCAAGCCTGAGCAAAGGTAATTGCCAAATAGTGCTCATTGCTTTTGCGGTCAAACTCTTTCCGCATCCGGGAACACCCGTAACAAGCACGCCCTTTGGTGCAGGAATACAGTATTTTTTTGCTTTTTCAGACCAGGAATTGTTACGCTTCAAAAGCCATTTTTTAAGGTTGTCCAATCCGCCTATGTCTTCTATACCCAAATCCGTAAGCACATATTCGAGCATACCGGTTTTTCTTATGACCTGCATTTTTTCGCCCAAGATAATATCAATGTCGTTCTTTGACAGTTTGCCGTCATTAACCATAGCGAGAGCAAAAGCGTTTTCCGCCTCTTGCATAGTCAAGCCTAATGCTGCTTTACAGATTTTGTCTTTGTCTTCTTCGTTTAAATTTTCCGTATCAATGGCTTTGTTGCTTGAGATTAGTTTGTTGAGCCGAGCCTTAATTTCTTCCATTTTCGGAAGCGGAAAATCGTACAAAACTATATCTTTTTGCAGAGTATCGGGGATACACAGCTCCGGTGATACAAAGATAATATTTTTTCTTGTTGTGCCGGTTTTTAATGTCGGGATTAAATCCCTCAGTGAGCGTACAACGGCGGTGTCGGGACGGCACTGTTTACATCCGCCGAAAAATACATGGAAATCGTAAAGTATAAATACCGAATCGTTTTCATACTTTGTTATATATTCTATCAATCTTGCAGGACTTTTTGTGTTAGGGATTATTCTTTCATCGGTTTTCAAACCGGTCGATTGTGTCCAAGTAAAAACTTCTCTCGGATATTTTACTTCGGTTTTGCTTAGTGCAATTGATTTTATAAATTTTGTAACCCTGTCTTCTTCGTAAGTCGTAATATAAATATACGGAAATCTCGCTCTTAAAAGATGCGAAAGTTTTTTGGAATTGTTATCGTACATAACCTGTCCTTGTTCTCATAATCTCAACAAATGCATAATAACATATTTTTTAATAACTGACAAGCGGGCGGATGAAATCCGCCTTTATACCTTGATATCGGTGTAACTTTATACATTATCGTGATGTGGATGAAATCCGCCTCTATACCTTGATATCGGTGTAACTTTATACATTATCGTAAGGTGAATGAAGTCCGCTTGTCAATCTATACAATTGATTTTTAATAATTTTTCTGATATAATAAATATAAGGGTAGTACCACTTACCTCCACCCACACACGTATTAACTAAGAAATCGGTGGAAAGGAGGTGAGGATATGAAAAGACGAATAATTAAAAGTGCCATCAAGGTACTGATAGCACTTCTAAATTTACTTTATCTTTTCTTATAGGGTACTAAGTCAAGCCTCAAGTAACTAGCACTTGCTTGGGGCTTGCCCCTATACTAATAGTATTTACTATTACTCTAATTTTGTCAAGTCCTTTGAACATTTTTGACTTTATATTTGTACCCTAAAGCTCGAATTTGCGGTAGCTTTGGTTAATCTCGTCTTGATTTATTCCAATATAACGCATTGTTATCTCTGGTGAGGAATGGTTAAAAATCCGCTGTAACATCGCAATATCCTTAAACT
>JAIKVQ010000071.1 GCA_024685565.1 Bacillota bacterium | reverse complement strand
GCAGAGGGAAAAATTTTGTTTGATACGGTTGTTCCGTCAATGCTTAAAGACTTAAACCCGATAGTTATCGGAATAGTTATCGTTTTGGTGCTTTCTGCATCAATGTCAACGCTTTCTTCGCTCGTTTTAACATCAAGTTCAACCTTAACCCTTGACGTTATCGTGCCGAAAAGAAAGAAAGAGACCTCGGAAAAAACTACAGTTTTGATTATGAGGCTGTTTATTGTGTTCTTTATCATAATTTCCGCAATTATTGCAATAGTGAAAGACTCAAAACCGGGGCTCACCTTTATTGCACAAATGATGGGTGTTTCATGGGGAGCTTTGGCAGGCGCATTTTTGGCACCGTTCCTATACGGACTTTACTGGAAACGCACGACAAAAACCTCGGTTGCGGTCTGCTTTATATACGGCGTCGCACTTATGATATTCCAGATGTATGTAAGCCTTGCGGGAGTTAAATTTGCAAATCCGTTTATGGCATATATGTTCAATAACTCAATCCGTTCGGGAGTTTTGGCGATGCTTGGCGGACTTGTTATAGTGCCGGCAGTTTCACTCTTTACAAAATCACCTGACAAAGAAATGGTTGAAAATGCGTTCTTGTGTTATAATAAGGAAGTAGTAACTGTCGCAAAGGATTCTTTGGGAGAATAACAGGAAAATCAATATAAAAAAGCAGATGCCTGAGCATCTGCTTTTTCCGTTTATTTTTTGTTTTTAAGATGTTCCTTCAAAATGATGTTGATATACTGTGACAAAGAACGGTCATCTTCTTCCGCCAGCATTTTCAGTGTTTCCAATATGTCATTATCGATTGTGATACTTATTTTTTCTTTTAACGGTTTCATAGCTATGCCCCTTTCAAGGAGATTATACTACAAAACAGGATTTACGCTTGACTTATAGGATAAAGTAGTATAAAATAGGATAAAGATCGTAAAGGGGGAGAAAAAATGATTTTTATAAAAGATATTTGGAGATCGGGAACGGTTGAACCTGTCAGGGTGAAAAATGGATACGGGTTTTTTGCCGAAAATCTTAAAAAAAGGCTACAACAGATACTTAAAAACAATTATCATATTAACGCTAAGGTTTTCATTGACGGAATAAAAATGGGGACACCTTTTAATAATGGTATAAAAGAGTGTATCTGTGTAAAAAATATTGACCACCCTAATTATAATTTTCACATAATCACATCTTCTAAACAGGGGAAATACTGTGTATTTAAATTTTATATGGGAGCTTCTGAAAAAAGTAAAAAATTAGATAAAGGCGTAGAAGGCAGAAACAAAGAATTTTTATATTATGCAATGGTTGATAAAGCCATAAAAGAAGGGCTTTTATAATATAAGATGTTCACATAATTTGTAATTTTATAGATTATGTGGTAAAATAAGCAGAAATAATACCATAAGGAGGTTTTTTATGAAAATTACCACAAAAAAGATAGCGGAGGCAGGGCTTTTGTTTGCCATAATTTTGATTATGCAAACGATAAAAAATATTTCAGCATTTATTTCGGGACCGATAATAAACGCCGTTTTGGTTATTGCGGCATTGGAAATCGGAATTTGGTGGGGGATTGCATTTTCCATAATAACACCGCTCACATCAATTTTTATCGCACCAATGTCACCTATGACTATGATAACGCAGGCAACATACGGCGTTAATCTTCCCGTAATTATGATAGGCAACATTATTTTTGTTCTGTTTGCGTATTACGGAAGAAAAAAAGGCGAAAAGGAATTCATTTTTGGCTTGATT
Organism: Bacillota bacterium; assembly: GCA_024685565.1. Lineage (GTDB taxonomy): Bacteria > Bacillota > Clostridia > UBA1381 > UBA1381 > UBA1738. Next base: position 61,254 of record JAIKVQ010000071.1, on the reverse strand, counting down.
TTGGGCGCGGTAGTAAAATGGCTGTTTATGTGGGGGTGCGCTGATTTAATAATTAAACCGCTTTTTGAGCAGAATTTGGGAAAGCTTGTAGCGGCTGTAAACAAGGTATTTTCAACGCTTCAGCTCTATTCGGCGCTTTTGGGTGCGGTTATAATTTATCCTGTGAGCCGTGCAATTTCTGCGGCAAAAGGTAAAAAAGATGAGTAGAAAAGAAAAAGCGATGGCGCTTTTTGAAAGCGGATATAACTGCGCGCAGTCGGTGGTTTTGGCATTTTCCGACCTTTTGAGCATTGATGAAAAAGCACTTGCTATGCTTGCAAGTTCGTTCGGAGGCGGTATGGGACGGCTTCGAGAGGTCTGCGGTGCGGTAACAGGAATGTTTATGACAGCAGGTCTTTTGTACGGCTATGACGGAGCGGAAACAGGTGCAAAAAAAGCGGAGCATTATGCAAGAATACAGCTTTTGGCGGAGCGGTTTTCTGAAGAAACAGGCTCGATAATCTGCCGAGAACTATTGGGACTTGACAGGAAAAAAGACAGTCCAACGCCTGATAAAAGAACGGTGGAGTATTATAAAAAACGCCCCTGCAAAGAGCTTGTGGGGTTAGCTGCAGAGATTTTAGAAGAAATGATGGAAACTGAATAGCACAGCGTACGCTGTGCTATTTTAGTGCCTCTGTTACATAACTTATAAGCGCTGTCTGCTCGTCGATTAGTCCCTGCTTAATTTTGAAGTCATACTCTGCCGTTTTGCATATCCGTTCTATCAAGAAATCCTCCGAGAAACCTTTGCAGTCAGAAATGTATTTTCTTGCAACATAGGGCGAAAGTTTAAGTTTTGATGCTATGGCGTCATAGGTTGCATTTTCTTTTAAAAGCAGTTTACACCGCAAGAGTTTATCAAAATTAGAGGATAAAAGATACATAACATTAAAGGCGGAAACCTTATTTTCCTGAAGTTTTAACAAGGTCGCAACAGCACTGTCGCGGTCGCCTTTTAAAATTGCGTCAGTAATATCGAAAATCACAACGCTCAAAGGCTTTGATACCACCTTTTCAACATCGCTTTGGTAGATTTCGTCACCGCAATAATTAAAGAGCTTTAAAAGTTCGTTTTTTATGTTGCTTATACCCGGGTCGCAAAGGCTTAAAAGGTATTCCGCGGTTGATTTTGATATCTTCTTTCCGTTTTTCTGTGTTTCGCGTACAATCCAGGCGACAAGTTCATAATCTTTCATATAGGAAAATTCTACCGCAAGTCCATGCTTTGACACAAGCTTGTAAAGACTTGAGCGCTTGTCCGCCTCCTGCTCGTCAAATATAAGAATAACAAAATCAGGAAGATTACTGAGCCTTTTTTGCCAAAAATCCCGAACCTCATCACCGCCTGTGATTTTTGGCTTAAAAATCCCGCTGTTTTTTATGATGATGACTTTCTTCTCAGCCATAACGGGAAAGGAATCTATAGCGTCATCTATTCTGTCAAATTCTGCATCACTGCCGTCAATAAAAATCTGGTTAAAATCGGAAAAGCCGTCGTCAGGAACAAGCCCTTGCATATATTTTACGTAAGAATCTTTAACAAAGGTTTCCTCTCCGAAGAAAAGGTACAGATTACCGAATTCTCCGCTCTTTAATTGTTTTTTTAATGCGAGAAAATTATCTTCTTTTTGCGGCATTTCCCGTCCCTCCTATCAGTGAATTATATTTTATATTTCCCTTTTTGTTAATTTTGCAGCGTATATCACCTAAAAGGTCTGTGCGCAAAACTAACGCGCCCATATCATTAAATTCTCTGACTACCGCTCTGTCGGGGAGACCGTAGCGATTGCCTTTTCCTACGCTTATTACGGCAATGCGGGGATTTGCCGATTTTATAAATTTCCGACTGTTTCCGTCTTCAGAGCCGTGGTGCGCGACTTTCAAAAGGTCAATGTTTTGCGGAGGCGAGAGGTTTTCCTCGTCCTCGAAATCGCCTGTAAACAGCGCGGTAAAATTACCGTAGCAAGCCTTTATAACTAAAGAGGTATTATTCTCATTTTCGGTATCTGTAACAAACCCTTCAGGTGCAATCACGTAAAGCCGAAGCCCTGAGCGGAAACGAATTTCATCGCCTGTATGAAGATATTCGGTTTTGATGCCCTTTTCCTTTGCGACTTCTTCAAGTTGTAATCGGTATGGGCTTTGGGGCATAGAATCAGGAAGAATTAGCGTGTTTATTTTAAGATTTTCCGCTGCAGCAATTATGCCCTCTACATGGTCTTTATGGTAATGCGAAACTATTGCGGTATCTATATGCGTAAATCCGTGAGATATAAGATACGGGACAAAAATACTTTCGCCGATATTGTAATTTTTCTCATAATCACTTGAACCTCCGCCGTCTATTATAACCGTTTCGCCTAAGCTTGTATGCAAAACTGCAGCGTCGCCCTGTCCGACGTTTACAAAGTATATGCCGAGTGAGTTTATGCTGAAATCAAGGGCAAGGCATATGAAAAGTCCTGCTGCCGCAGAGGATATAAATTTTGTCTTGGCGGTATTAAATTTTCCGCCTAATGCACGTATCAATATCCACCATAATAGGCAGTAAAGTATTATTTTTATAATAGAAGGAGTCGCAAGCGTTATGTAATAAAAAGGCAATTTCTGAACTGCGTGGGGTGTAATGCGCAGAACATCAAGCGATGTGTGGAACAGTAATGCTAAAGGTGTCAGCATAGTATAAGCACTGCTTAATATAAACAGAATGGGTGCAGTAAGTATAATGCAGGCAACAAAGGGAAGCAGCGGCGGTACAAGAAAAACGGAGTAAACAGAGATGCCGTTAAAGTAATATGCCGAAAATGGCAGAGCGCCAAAACAAAGAATAATCCAGACTGACAGAGGCGCTGCAAGGTGTAATTTTCTGATTTTCCGAATGCCTGACAGACGGTGGTAGAGCGGTTTGTATGAAAGAATTATAAAAGCAGTTGAAATTACCGACATCATAAATCCGCCGTCAAAGCAAAGGAGCGGATTATAAATAGTCAGCAAAAATACCGTAAAGGCAAGAATACTGAATTTGTCCGCATACCCCCTAAGATATTTTGCCGATAAAGCAAGCCCTGCCGTAATGCATGCTTTTAATGCAACAGATGAACTGTTTACAAAGAATAGGTAGAAAGTAATTGCAATAACAAAAAAGATGTCGCGGTACTTCTTTTTTGAGGTCAAAAGAGAAACAATAATCAGAATAAGCGAAATATGGGTAAAGGACGAATAAAGCACCCGTCCGACTCCTGTTTTCAAGAGCAGTGAATGGTACTCCTTTGAAAAATGACTCCTGTCGCCGAACAAAACGGCACAGGCAAGAGAGAAATCCTCATTGTTTAAGCATTTTTGCATATTGCGGTACATTTGGTATTTTAATTTTCCTACCCAAAACGCAGGCGAAAGAGAATGTTTTTCTCCTGTCTTTGTAATTTCCAGAGCTGTGAGCCGCGCAAGTATGCCTCGGCTTTTGTAAAAGAGCCTGTAATTAAATCCGAATTCATTTGAAGCGTCGGAAAAATCGGTTAAAAACCCCCAAGCGGAGATTGTATCCCCGAAATCCAGCTCTTCTGTTGTATTGAGCAATATTTTTTTGTTAATAGCGTAGGTTTCTCCCAAATATGTAAGAGAGTCAGTCTCTACCTCATAGCGGTATTTGTGTTTTGACTGGGAAATCTGCGGAAAAGAGCATATGCTGCCGCTTATTTCCACATACTTTTCAGGAAATTTATCGTAAACAGTGTTTTCAGAAGCAACCAGGTATCTTGCATTACCCGCAAAAAACATAAGCGCAGCAAGCAAAACAAGCGAGACCTTATATTTCAAAACAAATCTTGATATAATTGCCGCTAAAATAACACAAAAGATAAAGAGTGCAAGGTATAGAAAACTTATAAGCGGTGCAGATACAATTCCTAAAACATATGCGGCACAGCATATTGCGATGACAGAGAACATAGGTTATTTTCCCTTTTTTTCGCAAAAGGAACAGTTTTCACACCCTGACGGGCATTTGCCCCTTTGCCGAATAATTAAAATGATTGATACTGTGCATAAAATTATTAAACCTGTAATTATAATAAAGTTCGCCATATTAAATCCCTCGCCTCTTAAAAGTATTTTACCATAACAAGGAAAGATTTACAACCCAAATGTTGACATTCTGGGGAAACTTTTATATAATAATAAGATAAAATGGTATAGATTTTATTTTAGGAAGGTTGAAATATATATGCAAAATTACGGAGTAAACGAGATAAGGGAAAAATTTTTAAAGTTTTTTGAGTCAAAGGGCTGTTTGAGACTGGACAGCTTTTCGCTTGTGCCGAAAAATGATGCGAGCTTGCTTTTGATAAATTCAGGTATGGCGCCTATGAAAAAATGGTTTACGGGAGCGGAAACGCCACCTAAAAAGCGTGTAACGACATGCCAGAAATGTATTAGAACTCCCGATATTGAATGTGTCGGAAAAACTGCTCGACACGGCACTTTTTTTGAAATGCTCGGAAACTTTTCCTTTGGTGATTATTTTAAGCATGAGGCAATCAGCTGGGGCTGGGAATTTTTGACAGAAGTTATGGGCATACCCAAGGACAAGCTTTGGATTACCGTTTATGAAGAGGACGATGAAGCGAGAGATATATGGATAAACGAAATCGGAGTTGCTCCCGAACGCGTTGTAAAGATGGGGAAAAAGGATAATTTCTGGGAGCACGGTACAGGCCCCTGCGGTCCGTGTTCCGAAATCCACGTTGACAGAGGCGAAGAATACAGCTGCGGTCCGGATTGTAAGCTGGGCTGTGACTGTGACAGATTTATGGAGGTCTGGAATTTAGTATTCACGCAGTTTGACAAGGACGAGGACGGAAACTATAACCGCCTTTCACATCCGAATATAGATACTGGTATGGGACTTGAGAGATTGGCTGCAATTATGCAGGGTGTTGATAATCTTTTTGAAGTTGATACGGTTAGAAATATTATGAACCATATCTCAAAAATTGCGGGCGTTACCTATAAAAAAGATGCCAAAACCGATGTTTCGCTAAGGGTAATAACCGACCATATCCGAAGCACTGTTATGATGGTTTCGGACGGTGTTATACCGTCAAACGAGGGAAGAGGCTATGTTTTAAGAAGACTTTTAAGACGCGCTGCGCGCCACGGGAAGCTTTTGGGAATTAAGGACGAGTTTTTGTATCAGGTAGCGGATACAGTTATAGATGAGTCAGCTGAGGGGTACCCCGAGCTTGCGGAAAAGCGCGAGTATATCAAAAAAATAATAAGAATAGAAGAAGAAAGATTTGCAAAGACGATAGATAACGGAATTGCAATTTTGAACGATTATATTTGTGAAATCAAGGCAGACGGAAAAGCTGTCCTTTCAGGCGATAAGGCATTTAAACTGAATGACACCTATGGATTTCCGATAGATTTAACAGTGGAAATCTGCGGTGAGGCAGGCGTCAGCGTTGATTTGGAGGGTTATCAAAGGGAGCTTTCCGTTCAAAAGGAAACGGCAAGAAATGCAAGAAAAGACGGCTCAAGCTGGGAGGATAACCAAAGCTTTGCCTTTGAAAATGCAGCATCTACCGAATTTGTAGGCTATGAAATGCTGGAAAGCGACGCAAAAATTGTAGGTATTGCCGCAGAGGGTGAAGTTTGTGCTGCAATTTCCGAGGGAGAAAGCGGAATTATCGTGACAGATAAAACACCGTTTTATGCGGAAATGGGCGGACAGGCAGGCGATATAGGAACAATTTTAAAAGCCGGTGCAAAAGCCCGCGTGACCGATACCAAAAAGAACGGCAACGGAATATATATGCATATGGTAACGGTAGAGGAGGGCAGTTTTTCAAGCGGAGACGCCGTAACTCTTTGCGTTTGCGAGAAAAACAGAATGGCGGTCTGCCGAAACCACAGCGCAACACATCTTTTGCATAGGGCATTAAAAGAGGTTTTGGGCGGTCATGTTGCGCAGGCAGGCTCGGAGGTAAATTCAAAGCATTTAAGATTTGACTTTTCGCATTTTGAGGCTATGACGCGCGAGGAACTTGAAATAACCGAGCAAAAGGTGAATAGGGCGGTGCTTAGCGCTTTGCCGATAACGGTAAGGGAACTCCCGATAGATGAGGCGAAAAAACTGGGTGCAGAGGCGCAGTTCGGCGAAAAATACGGGGCAGTGGTGCGCGTTGTGTCTATGGGCGATTATTCGGTTGAATTTTGCGGCGGCACACACCTTAAAAACACCGCAAATGTAGGATTATTCAAACTTATTTCCGAGAGCGGCGTTGCGGCAGGCACAAGAAGAATTGAGGCCGTAACGGGCGAGGGAGTTATGGAATATATCAAAAATAAGGACTCCTTGATAGAAAGAACGGCTCTTGCGCTTAAGGCAAATAATCCTCTTGAAATTGACAAAAAGGCAGAACAGTTAGCAAATGAGTCGAAAGAACTTAAAAAGCAGATAGATGTAATGAATGCAAAGATGGCAACCGGAAAACTTGACGAGGTCTTAAAGAATAAGACGGAAATAAAGGGTGTAACGGTAGTATATGCAAGAGTTGACGGACTTTCTGCAGGCGATTTGAGGACTTTGGCGGACGACATAAAGGCAAAAACCGAAAAGGTTGCCATCGTACTTGCCGCAAATACCGACGGAAGAATAACATTTCTTGCATCAGCAAGCAAGGACGCAGTAGCTATGGGTATTCACGCAGGAATGATTATAAAGGAAATAACGGCGGTTGCAAACGGCAGCGGCGGCGGAAAGCCTGATATGGCGCAAGGCGGCGGCAAGGACGCATCAAAAATTGACGAGGCAATAGCGCTATCGCATGATATTATAGCAAAACAGCTGGGATAATATGAACGGCATAATAGTAATCAATAAGCCGATTGGCAAAACATCGCACGATATGGTAAGTTTTGTAAGAAAGCTGACAGGCATAAAAAAAGTCGGGCATACGGGAACGCTTGACCCTGATGCGACTGGCGTTTTGCCGATATGTATCGGAAAAGCCACAAAGGCTGCTGATATGCTTACCGTATCGGACAAGGCGTACAGAACGCAGCTTGTTCTCGGCAGAACCACCGATACCCAGGACGCGTCGGGAAAGGTTTTGACGGAAAGACAAGTAACCGTTACCAAAGAAGATATAGAAGAGGCAGTATCACAATTCATAGGCGAAATTTCACAAATTCCGCCTATGTTTTCTGCTATAAAAAAAGACGGGAAGAAGCTTTACGAACTCGCAAGGCAGGGAATAAGCGTTGAAAGAGAGCCGAGAAAGGTTACTATATACAATATAGAGATAAAGGAAATAAATCTTGATAATAAAACGGTTACGCTTGATGTCGATTGTTCAAAAGGAACATACATACGCACACTTTGTGAGGACATCGGCGAAAAGCTTGGTTGCGGAGCATATATGAAGTCCCTTGTACGTACAAAAAGTGCAGGCTTTACACTTTCTGATAGTTTTACGCAGGAAGAGCTTGTCCAAATGAAAGAAAAGGGAACGCTTGATGGTGCACTTTTGCCGCTTGACAGCATATTTGAGGATTATCAAAAGATTAAACTTAATCAAGTTCTGTCAATAAAGGTTAAAAATGGTGTACGGATAAGGGCAAATGACCTGAAAAACGGGCAAATGTACCGCATTTATGATGAAAACGACACATTTTTGTGTATTTCCGAGAGTAAAAACGGCGAATTGGTGCTTAAAAAGGCATTTTGGGTGGATTAAAATGAGGTTATATGAATTTTACGGCGACAGTAAAGGTTCTGCAATATGCCTTGGTGATTTTGACGGAGTGCATAAAGGTCACAGGCGTGTTTTTGCTGAGGCTTCAAAAACGGGAGACTGGGGAGCGCTTTTATTTACCCACAATTCAAAAGGGGAAAAGGAAATCCTGACGCTTTCGGAAAAACTTGAACTATTAAAAAAACTCGGTGCAAAATACGCTTTAGCGGCAGATTTTGAAAAAGAATTAAAGAGTAAATCTCCCGGCGAATTTGTGGAAGTTATTGCATCTTTTAAGGTAAGGACGGTTGCTGTAGGATATGACTACCGATTTGGCAAAGGTGCGGAAGGAGATGTCAGTCTATTAAAGGAGCTTTGCAGTAAAAGGGGCATAGATGTAATTGTTGCTGAAGTTTTTGAAGATAACAAAGAGCCTGTAAAAAGCACAAAAATACGGGCACTGATTAAAAACGGAGATATTTCCGAGGCAAATCGGCTTTTAGACAGTCCTTACATAATCTCGGGAAAGGTTGTAAAAGGACTCGGAAACGGCAAGGTTTTGGGATTTCCTACAGCAAATATAGAGGTTTCGGAGTATAAACTTTTGCCGTGTGACGGTGTTTATAAAGGTAAAGTCGGCGACAAAAGTGCCGTTGTAAATGTTGGCAAAAATCCCACTTTTGAAGCTAAGCGGCGTACGGTCGAAGTGCATATTGTCGGGGAAGAAAAAGACCTTTATGGAAAAGATATAACGGTACAGATTATAGACAGGATAAGAGACGAAATAAAATTCGAGAAAAAGGAAGAACTGATTTTACAAATAAAGAGGGATATAGAGAGTATAAAGGGGGAAAAATAAAATGGCAAAAAGAACAATAACCGAAATGAACTATCAAAGAGCTAAAAACAATCTTGAAAAAAATGCAGACACAATAAAAAGACTTGAGGAAAATGGCGTGCTTTTTATAAATCCCGCAAGCTGTTATGTTGAAGAAAGTGTTAAAATCGGCAAGGGCACGGTAATTGAACAGAATGTTATGCTGCAGGGGGAGACTGTAATCGGCGAAAACTGTGTAATAGGAATGGGAAGTAAGATTGTAGATACCAAAATCGGCGACGGCTGTGACTTTCTATCGGTTGTTGCAATAGACAGCGAGGTGGGAAATGATGTCCTTGCAGGTCCGTTTTCCTATATCCGTCCCGGCTCAAAAATTGCTGACAATGTTAAGGTGGGCGATTTCGTAGAGGTAAAAAATGCCGTAATCGGCGAAGGTACAAAAATTGCGCATTTAACATATGTAGGTGACAGCGATGTAGGCAGGAATGTAAACTTCGGCTGTGGTACGGTAACGGTAAACTATGACGGAAAGAAGAAATACAGGTGTAAAATCGGTGACGATTGTTTTATAGGCTGTAACACCAATATTGTAGCGCCTGTTGAAATTAAGGCAGGAGCATATACTGCAGCAGGGTCTACCATAACCGATGAAGTGCCTGAAAAAAATCTTGCAATAGCAAGGGCAAGGCAGGTAAATAAAAGCACATGGAAGGATAAGAGGGAAGACTGATGTACTTAGTAGCAGGTCTTGGAAACCCGGGCAGGGAATATGATATGACGCGCCATAATATCGGCTTTGAGGTCATAGACTATATTGCGGACAAATACAATATAAAGGTAAAAAAGCTAAAATTTAAGGCACTTTATCAAAAGGCGGAAATTGACGGGAATGAAGTGCTTTTAATGAAACCTCAGACCTATATGAATTTGTCGGGCGAAAGCATCAGGGATGCTGCGGATTTTTATAAAATTCCGCCCGAAAAAATCATAATAATAAGCGACGACATAAACCTTGACGAGGGAAGAATACGTGTGCGAAGAGGCGGTTCTGCAGGAGGACATAATGGCTTAAAATCAATAATTTATCAGCTTTCGTCGGACAGCTTTGTAAGAGTTCGCATAGGTGTAGGTAAAAAACAAAATGAAAATGAAGACCTTGCTGATTTTGTGCTGTCGCGCTTTTCAAAGGAGCAGATTCCTGTTCTTGAAAAAGCCATAATAAATGCCGCAAATGCAGTAGCAGAGGTCATGTCGCACGGCGTTGAAAGTGCAATGAACAAATTTAACGGAGCATAACGGCATCGGGCAGGTGATGAATATGAACTTCAAAAACTTATTGTCGGAATATAAAGAATATTCCGACTTTTTGGCTGCCTTAAAAAAAGGAGATACGCCCATATCTGTGTCAAGTATTACCGAGGCGGCGTGGGGACAGTTCATATACCAAACGGCAGACAAAAGGGCGCTCGTAATTGCATATAACGACAGGGAGGCGCAGCGTATAGCAGAAAATCTGCGCTTTTTTGGGGGGCGTGTTTTTGTGTTCCCGTCAAAAGAATATGTGTTTTTTGATATTGATGCCTATGACAGACATAGTGAAAATGCAAGGCTTGAGACGCTCAGCAATATTTCGGAGGGCGGAACTATAGTTGCATCTGTTGACAGCCTGCTGACCTTTACTCTTTCCCGCGCAGAACTTGAAAATAACACGGTTACAATAAAGCAGGACGGGAAATACGACATAGAAGAACTTGTAAAAAAACTTGTCAATATGGGTTATACACGCGAGGAGGAAATCTCTGGAAAAGGTCAGTTTGCGCTGCGAGGCGGAATTTTAGACATTTTCTCACCCCAGCAGGAAAATCCCGTAAGAATAGAATTTTTTGATATACAAGCGGATTCCATACGTGAATTTGACATAGAAACCCAGCGAAGTATTGATAACTTGAAGGAAACGAAAATAATACCTTCAGCAGAGCTTTTAGCTTCTGATTTTGATGCGCTTTTACAAAAACTTAAAGATAAGACTGCAAAACTAAAGCGCAGAAAAAACATAAATGAAGAGCTTATAAATAATATTGAAAGTGATATTGAAACCATAGAAAACGGCATAATTCCTAAGTCAATATGCAAGTATTTGGGTATGCTTTTTGATGAAATTCCGACGATTTTAGATTATTTTGGCGATAATGATATAGTATTTCTTACAGAACCCAAGCGGATTGCTGAGAGGGCAAAAAGTCTTGAATGGGAGTATATAGAGCAGTTAAAAGGGCTTATTGAAAAAAATATAATAGCCAAGGATTTTGGCTCGATGTGGGCAAAATATGCGGATATAAGCGGGAAACTTCAAAACAGGAGACTTGTATCTTTAAACGCACTTACGCACAGCAGTATAAACTACACATATAAGTCGATTTTCAGCTTTGATACAAAAACCGCAGTGTCTCTTCACGGCAGGGTGGATTATCTTGTAGATGACCTCAAAAAGAGCGCGGGTACGGATAAGACCACAGTCATTCTTGCAGGAAGTTTGAGCCGTGCGGAAAATCTTTCGGGTATGCTTTCGGAAAAGGGAATAAAATGCCGTTTTGCAAAAGAAACAACGGATTTTGAAAAGGGCGAAACGATAATTTTAAAAGGAAGGCTTGAAAAGGGGTTTGAATATCCCGATATAAACTTTACCTTAATTTCCGAGCAGGAGATTTTTGACGTACAGCAAAAACGGTCAAAGCGCAAGCAGGACAGTAAAAACAGAATTAAGTCATATACCGATATAAATAATGGAGATTATGTTGTGCACCGCGCCCACGGAATCGGTAAATATATGGGGATAAAGAAAATCACCGTATCGGGAGTCACAAAGGACTATCTGCATATAGCCTACCGCGGAACAGACAGCCTTTATGTGCCTGTTGAGCAGATGGATATGCTCTATAAATATTCCGGCTCTTCCGATAAGGAGTTAAAACTCAATAAACTCGGCGGTACAGAATGGGACAAGACGAAGCAAAAGGTGCGCGCATCAACACGGGATATGGCAAAACAGCTTGCGGAGCTTTACGGTGAAAGAGGACGGACAAAAGGCTTTGCCTTTTCGGAGGATACGCCTTGGCAGAGGGATTTTGAGGACACCTTCCCGTATAATGAGACGGAGGACCAAATCCGCTCGATTGAAGAGGTAAAAAGCGATATGCAGAGCACAAAGCCTATGGATAGGCTTCTTTGCGGAGATGTGGGATACGGCAAAACCGAGGTGGCGCTGCGCGCTGCGTTCAAGGCGGCGACCGACTCAAAGCAGGTTGCCTATCTTTGCCCTACAACAATCCTTGCTATGCAGCAATATGAAACATTTAAAAATCGTATGAAGGATTTTCCCGTAAAAATAGAAATGCTGTCGCGTTTCCGCACGCAATCTGAACAGGAAAAAATACTAAAAAAGCTTAAAACGGGTGAAATAGACATTATAATAGGCACGCACAAGCTTCTGCAAAATGACGTTGTCTTTAAGGACTTGGGACTTTTGATAGTTGACGAGGAGCAGCGTTTTGGAGTTGCGCATAAGGAACGCCTGAAAGAGCTTAAAAAGAATGTAGATGTTCTTTCGATGAGTGCAACACCTATTCCGAGGACTCTTCACATGGCAATGGTTTCGGTACGTGATATGAGTTTGCTGGAAACACCTCCAGAAAACCGCTATCCCGTAACAACGTATGTCTTGGAATACAACGGGGACGTAATTTTGAGCGCGATAAAGAAGGAGCTGGCCAGAGGAGGACAGGTTTTCTATCTTTTCAACAGGGTAAAGGGCATTTACCGCGTTGCCGAGTGGCTCAAATCCCAACTTCCACAGGCAAATGTTGCGGTAGGCCACGGCAAAATGAAAGAGGACGAGCTTGAAGATATTATGTACGATATGGTAAACGGCAAAACCGACATACTGGTTTGCACGACCATTATCGAAACAGGACTTGATATTCCTAACGCAAACACTATAATAGTTGAGAATGCAGACAGAATGGGACTTTCCCAGATGTATCAGCTGAGAGGCAGGGTTGGGCGTTCACAAAGAAACGCTTATGCGTACTTTACCTACAAAAAAGATGAGCTTTTAACCGAAACGGCGGAGCGCAGACTGTCTGCCATAAAGGAATTTACAGAATTTGGCTCAGGATTTAAAATAGCTATGCGCGACCTTGAAATAAGGGGAGCAGGCGATATTCTGGGTGCCGAACAGCACGGGCATATAGATTCCGTCGGATATGATATGTACTGTAAAATTCTGGAGGAAAGCGTAAGGCGTATGCAGGGGCTTCCTGAAAAGGAAGAAATTACTACCTCCATAGACCTGAATATTGACGCATATATACCCCAGTGGTATGTAAAAAGTACAAATCTGAGGATAGATGCATATAAACGTATTTCGGCGATTGAAACGCAGGAAGAGGAAGAAGATGTTATTGACGAGTTCATTGACAGGTTCGGCGAAATTCCAAAGCCTGTCCGCAATCTTATAGAGATTGCGCTTATAAAAGCTATGGCGAATAATATTGGCATAACTGAAATATCCCAGAGGGGTACAAGCGTGCTTTTCACTTTCTGCGAGGATATGCTGCGGGACAGCTTTATAGAGCTTATACTTGATAAATACTATGACAGCTGCACAATAAATGCCAAAAAGCCGATAATAACCTACCGCGAAAAGCAGCCTGCCAAAATGCTTGCCAATATTAAGTTTTTATTACAGCAGCTAAATGAATTGCATAAAGAGGACGAATAGTGTATAATGTAAGCGGATAGAGGTGTTCGGTATGAAAAAAATACTTGCATTATTTCTCTGCCTCGGTATTCTTACGTCCTGTGCCGGTTCCCAAATTGTTGCAACAGTAGGAAATGAGAAGATTACAAAGGGCGAATTTGAGTTTTATCTTTCTTCAATTAAGGGTCAGTTAAGCGGTACAGAACTTAAAACCGACGAGGATTGGCAGACGCAGGAGATAGAGGGTGAAAAAGCGATAGATGCGGCAAAACAGCGCGCGTTGGAAATCGCTGTTTTGAATGCGGAATACCGTGAGGCGGCAAGGGCACAGAATATGCGCTTTACCGAACAGGAAAAGGAAAATGTGAAAGCCACAAAACAGCAGGTTATATCAAGCTACGGCGGAGCTGCGGCGTATAAGAAGTTCTTAAAGGAGAACAATATTACCGACAGATTTATACAGCTCATGTGCGAATCGACGGTGTATTATGAAAAGCTTGCAGATAAGGTTGCGCAAGAAGAGCCGATAAGTAAGGAAGAGCTTTTAAAATATTTTGAGGACAATAAGAAAATGCTTTCCGAAGAATATAAAAAGGCGAAACACATTCTTATTATGACGCAGGATAAAAGCGGGAAAGCGCTTTCAGAGGAAGGGCAGACGGCAAAAAAGGAGCTTGCCGAAAGTCTTTTAGAAAGGATAAATCAGGGTGAAGATTTTGACGCTGTTATGAAAGAGTATTCCGAAGACCCCGGACTCAGCACAAATCCGGGAGGATACGTTTTTGGCTCCGGCGAAATGGTGCCTGAATTTGAGCAAGCGGTAGAATCTGTTTCAGCAGGCGAAGTCACCATGTGCAAATCGGTTTATGGTTATCACATAATCAAAAGACTGTCAATAGAATACAGTGATATAGCTGATAAAGTTGAGGCTGCAGCAGTGAAAGATAAGATAAGCGCAAGACTTAAAGAGTGGGAAGAGCAGTATAACATTGAAATTAAGGTAAATGAGGAACTTATAAAAACGGTAAAATAACAACAGGTGCGCTTTTTTATAGCGCGCTTTTAATTTATGGAATAAAGATTAAGGTGAATAATATGCGAAAAAAACATGTGTTTATGATTTCAGCGCTTGCTATGACGGCATTCATTTTCTGGAATTCTTTAAAGCCTGCGCAAGAGTCATCTGAGGCAAGCGGAAGATTTGTAACGATTTTAGGGAATTTACTTACAAATTTCGGGCTGTATGCCGATTACGGACTCATGGAGAAAATAGTGCGCAAAACCGCTCATATCGCCGAGTTTGGAGTTCAGGCAATATTATTTGCCGGCTGTTTTTCGGGAAAGTACAGAAAGAGAGTGATATATATACTGTTTTTTGGACTTTTAACCGCTTGTACCGATGAATACATACAGCTTTTTTCTGCTGGGCGTGCAGGACTTATAAGCGACATATTTATAGATTTTGGCGGGACATCTTTTGGAACAATCATATTCGGAATCGCAAAAACACGGAAAAGGCAGTCATTAAGGAGGTAAAAGGTGAGCGGAATAGGAAATTTTATATGGATAGTGTATTTTATAAATTTTGCTATAATAATTACTATTGTATGTTTTCAAAAACGAAATCCTATTGCTTCAATGGCTTGGATTATGTGCTTTGTTGCTCTTCCTGTAGTGGGAGGACTGATTTTCCTTGTGTTCGGCGTGGGTGTAAGCACGCTCACCAATAGAAAATACAGAGAAAAACTTGAGGTGAATGAAAAATACATTCTGGAGCGACAGAAAGAGTATGCCGAAAAGCACAGTGAAATCACCTCCAACACTCTTGTGAATTATCTTTTGAATTGTGACAGCGTATATACAGACAACAATGAGGTTGAAATTTTTACAAGCGGTAAGGATAAGTACAAAAGACTTTTTGAAGATATAGAAAATGCAAAAGAGAGCATAGACCTTCTGTATTTTATTTTTAATGATGATGTTACGGGAAACACCCTTATGGACTTGCTTGTAAAAAAATCAGACGAAGGTGTCAGGGTAAGGCTTTTATATGACGGCGGAGGTACGATGCTGACATCAAAAAAGCTTTTCAAAAGACTTGATAACTCAAAAAACGGACAGGCTGTTGAATTTTTTCCCGTACGCCTTTCATCGCTTTATAAGATAAACCACCGAAATCATCGCAAAATAGTCGTTATAGACGGAATAATTGCATACCTTGGCGGAATGAACATAGGTGATGAGTATGCAAATATATCCAAAAAGAAAAGACCGCCCTTCCGCGATACGCATATACGGATTTTTGGCGAGGCGGCAGAGTATGCGGCAAGATGCTTTGCGATGGACTGGGAATTTTCAACGGGTGAACAGGTAAGAGTGAAAAATCTTGCAGAGATGTTTGATATGGACGAAAAACTTCCTATGCAGATAGTTGCATCAGGTCCCGACAGCAAAAATGAAGAAATTAAAAGCGGTATGATTAAGATGATAAACGGCGCTAAAAAATACGTTTATATCCAGACACCGTATTTTGTTCCCGATCAGGCGTTTTTGACCGCGCTTGAAATAGCGAAAAAATCAGGTGTAGACGTGCGGATAATGATACCCGGAATACCTGACAAAAAATATGTTTATCATACCACTATGTCATATATAGGCGAAGCTCTGGATTTTGGGATAAAAGTATACCTTTACCCCGGATTTATTCATGCAAAAACAGTAACAGCAGACGACAAGATTTTAACGATAGGTTCGGCAAATACTGATATAAGGAGTTTTGAACTTCTTTTTGAAATAAATGCGTTTATGTATGATGAAAAAACAGCAAAATTAAGCCGTGAAATCTTTGAAAAGGATATGGCGAGCTGTACGGTTCTAAGTTGCGAACAGTATAAAAAGCGCGGTGTTTTAAAGATGATGCAGGAAGGCTTTTTCAGGTTGTTTTCGCCTATTATGTAGAAAGGAACGGGAGCGGAATATGAAGAAATTTCTGATATTTTTGCTCATATTTATACAAGCTGTGCCCTGCTTTGCGGCAAGCCCTGAAAAGATGCAGGAAACTTTGCTTACGGCAGAGGCGGAAGGCGTAATATCAGGTGATGGAAAGGGAAATCTGCGCGAACAAGAAGAGGCTACAAGAGCAGAGTTCCTAACCTTTTTAGTACGGTTTTTAGACCTTTCGGGCGGAGAAAATGTATTTTCCGACGTAAATGAGGGCGATTGGTTTGAGCCCTTCATTTCTGCTGCAAATTTCAGCGGAATATTTTCAGGATTTCAAGACGGTACTGCAAGACCGCATGACCTTATAAAGACCGAGGATGCGGTAGCAATCATTGGCAGGTACTATAATGCGGTGTCACATAAGGGCAGTTACAGCGGGGTGTCGGATTATGCCGAGGATTATTTCGGATACGCTTTTGAAAATGGTATTTTTTCTGACTGGAAATATCTTCCTGTTCCGAAGCGGAATATAACAAGAGGAGAAGTAATTTCAATTCTGTATAAATACCGTGAAAAAAATTCTCAAAATCTCTGCTTTGCCGAGAACTATCCGAAACTTTCCGAACAACAAATCTTTAACAGGATTTCGGTCGACATAAAAACATTACAGGATTGTACAGTCTATTACGCTTTACAGAAAAACGGCGACCGCGGATATAACTGGGAAAAAATTTTTGAAAACCTGTCCGGAGGTACGGACGAAAGGATATATATAAATGCTGATATAAACAGTACTTATAACTTATATGTAAGGGCGGTTTCAAAGGAAAGCGGGCGCACCCAAATTAAAGAAATTCAAAATGCAGCGCCGCTTGCCTTTGTTAAGGGATACGGAACTGTGAGCCATCCATATGTGATTTATACCGAGCTTCAGCTTGCGCAGATTGCGAACTTCCCCGACAAATCATATCTTCTTGGTTCAAACATAAGCATTTCAAAAAAATGGACTCCGATAAAGAATTTCAGCGGCAGCATAGACGGAGGAGGATATAGAATAACAGGTCTTTCAGTTAAGGGAGACTTGGGGACGGCGGGACTGTTTGCCGATATAAACGGCGGTACGGTAAAAAATCTGACGGTAGATGCGGATATCAAATCAAAAAATGCGGCAGGAATTATTGCGGGCGAGAATAATAGAGGCATTATCAGTAGTTGCTGTGTCACGGGAAATGTCGAGGTGAGCGGCAACGGCGGAGGCGGTATCTGCGGAATAAATAAGGGTGAAATAAAGGGTTGTCTGTCCTGTGCATATAAGGTAGGCGCAGGAAGCTTTGCAGGCGGAATAGCAGGACAAAACTTCGGACATATAACCGAATGTCTGTCAGCTGCCGAAACGGTGGCATCTGATATGTATGCAGGCGGAATAGCAGGACAGAATAACGGAGGCACTATAGAAAACTGCGCTGCGGCAAATATTGCCGTTTATAATACTATGACCTATAACGGGGGCAAAATTTCAACAAACAGAAAAGACGGAAAGATGCAAAACAATTTCAGCCTTTCGGAGATGGTTTCGAATGCGGCGCGGACGGAGGACAGTGCTGACTCGAGGAACGGACTCCAAACGCCGTGGGGAAGTTTTACAGATCCCGAGTTTTATTTTGATATTGGTTGGGACAGGAAAAACTGGCAGGCAGCGTCTGGCGGATTTGTCCTTGTATGTCCGAAAAATGCGGCAGAGCCGATACTTGAAAGCGGCAGAACACAGTATTTTCCCAGAGAAATATATGATGAGGGAGGACTTTTGGAAATAAGGAAAAACATTAAAGGTCATTATGTGCTGACTCGGGACATTGTATTAACTGTGCCGTGGAAGACAATAGATGCAAAAGAGGGTTTTTCGGGCACGTTTGACGGAAACGGACATACAATATACAATCTCGTTTTAAAGGGTGAGAACGGAATTTTCTCAAATATAACAGGCGGAACAGTAAAAAATCTGAATATTGAAAATGTAAAGGCCTTAAACGTAAGCGGTGCGGTAATAGCTGCATGCAATTACGGGTATATTGAAAACTGTTTCGTTTCGGGCGAGATACAGATGGAAAGGACGAAACAGGCGGGGACGTTTGCGGGAGAAAATAACGGGAGCGTTGAAAATTGTGAGGCAAATATACGGTTTACGGGCAAAAATGATGTTACAATGGGCGGAATTTGCGCAGTAAATAACGCTGTAATAGGCAAATGCAAATTTTCGGGAGATATACAGATTAAAGGACAAAATGTCGTCGCAGGCGGAATTTGCGGAATTGATAACAGCGGATATGTTTCGGAGAGTGCCTCATATGCAGAAACCAACATAGAGGGCGCAAATTCGCGCTTTGGCGGAATTTGCGCAATATCCGAGGGCAGTCAGATTTATAAGTGTGCATCTTGCGGAAATGTTTGCCGGTCGGGTGAAAACAGCATATCGGGCGGAATTTGTGCGGTTATCACCGATTCTGTGATTTATAACTGTTTCTCGCTTCAAAATACAAGCTCTGATACAAAAAATGCCGTATCGGGCGGAATTTGCGGAGAGGCAGAAAGTTCAAATATCCAAAATACGTATTCAACAGGAACCCTTATGCTGTCGGGTGAAAACAGCATATCGGGCGGAATTTGCGCAAAAGCCAAGGGTACATTTATAAGCCAGAACGTTGCGCTTAATCCTAAGATTTCAGGAAAAAAGTCATCGGGAGCAATAGTAGGAGAATGTGACAAATGCGATATAAGCGATAATTACCGATGCTCGCAGATGCGAATAAATATGCGAACTGCTTTAGGCGGAGAGAGAAATGGAGAGGAAAGAACAGTTTCCGAACTTTTGAATGCAGAATTTTACTTAAAACCACTGTCAGAAAACGGATTTTTGGGATGGGACGAAACGGCATGGGAGGAATCCGGGACGCAGTATTCTCTGCCGGTTTTAACCGATATGCCGATTATTGATAAACTGGCAAATCCTGTGTATGAGTAGTGAATTTTGTAAGATAAGGATTCAATTTCCTGCGCTTTTCACACTTTTTTTACAAAATATATCTTGAAGTTTATTTTTTGGTATGCTAAACTAAAACCATAAAATGCAGAAAAAGGGTGAATTAAGTTGAAAAAGCTTTTGGCTGCGCTTGGGGCGGTGTTTATTGCTTTTGCGCAAACGTCATACGGTGCGGAATTTTCCGACTGGGCAAGAAATGACTATTTTTCCGCAAGTGGAAAGGGACTGATACCTTTAAGCATTGCAGTAGGGAATCTTAAGGATAACGTGACGCGCGGTGAGTTTTGTAATCTTGCGGTGAATATGTACGATACGATGTATAAAGGAAGTGTGAAACTTTTTGATTGTCCTTTTGCCGATTGCAGTGATGATTTTATAGTGAAAGCGTATTCTTTGGGGATAGTAAGCGGTAAAAGTGAAACGGAATTTTGCCCATATGACCCGATTACACGTCAGGAAATGGCAAAAATTCTTGTAAATACGCTTGAAACAGCGGGCAAGGATTTGACGGTATCGGATATAAAATCCGAAAAGGCATACTCTTACAAAGATTTTGAGACGGTAGACAGCTGGGCGGCGCTTGATTTTGTGAAAGCAGTAAAATACGGACTTATGAGCGGAATCTCGGAAACCGAACTCAGTCCGCATGCAAATGCGACAAGGGAACAGGCGGTTGCGATTGCGAGCCGAAGCGAGGCACAGTTTGCGCCAAATGCAGAAACTTATGAAAAACCGCAGATAGTAAATATGCAGGACGGGGACAATGTGTCGGGCGCCCTTTCGGTTGCATGGGACAAGCAGCCGAATGCAAAAGAGTACATAGTCATAGTAAAAGATGAAGATTATAATTGTATTGATGTGAGTGCTTCTGTTGAGGCAAGTGCAGGTATCACGACAGGAAATTTTGACATAGGTAAAAAATACACTATAACGGTTGCATCGGTGTCCGACGGATTAAAGGCGGTATATTCCGAGCCTGTTGAGGTACAGTATAACGAAGAAGAAAAGCGGTTTGAAGTTTTCACAACAAAGGACGCAAAGTATAAAAGGGTATTTCCTGCAGGCGCACCGTTTAAAACTAAAGAGGAAGCAGACGCCAATATGGCAACTGTACAGATACCTGTCTGGAACTTAAAGGCTGACGGAACGAAAACGCCGTCCAAAACGGAACTTATGGTGAATGCAAATCTTGCGGAAGAAGTTGTGCAGATTTTTACCGAGATTTATGAAGACCCCGAGAAGTTCCCAATAAAAAATATTGGCGGATACACGTGGCGTAACAGTGCGATGGGCAAGATTTCCGAGCATAGCTACGGTACTTGTATAGACATAAATTATGATGAAAACTACTATTGCTATGCGGATACGGGACAGGCGATTACGGGAAGTTTCTGGCGTCCGCTCGAAAACCCGTATTCAATTCCACAAAATGGCTCGGTTGTGCGAATTTTTGCAAAATACGGCTGGGCTTGGGGCGGAAATGCGTGGTCAAGACTGCATGATTATATGCATTTTACATACTTGGGTAATTAACAAATATATAAAAATTCCACAAAACAGCGGGTTATACCGCTGTTTTTCGGTAATATTGCTATTGTGTAAATGAATATTTTGTGATAAAATAAATGAATAATCGGATTTAACAGGAGGAATACGGATGACAAACCGCGAAAATATAAGAAATATTGCAATAATCGCACACGTTGACCACGGGAAAACGACCTTGGTGGACGCTATGCTCAGACAGTGCGGAATTTTCCGTGAAAATGAGCAGGTAGAAGAGCGTGTTATGGACTCAAATGATTTGGAGAGAGAGCGCGGAATAACGATACTTGCCAAAAATACGGCGCTTTATTATAAAGATGTAAAGATAAATATAATAGATACGCCCGGACACGCGGACTTCGGCGGTGAAGTGGAGCGGGGCTTAGAAATGGCGGACGGGGTATTGCTTTTGGTAGATGCTTTTGAGGGGTGTATGCCTCAGACGAGGTTCGTTCTTTCAAAGGCTTTAGCGCTTGATTTGCGCCCGATAATAGTGGTAAATAAGGTTGACCGCCCGAATGCAAGGCCGTATGAGGTTGTAGATGAGGTTTTGGACCTTTTTATAGACCTTGGCGCGAGCGAGGAGCAGATAGATACTCCCGTAATCTTTGCATCGGGACGCGACGGTTGGGCGACGGCTGAGTATTCGCCCGAAAAACAGGGCGAGGACTTAAAGGAACTTTTTGAGCTTATAGTAAATGAAATCCCCTGTCCGAACTGTGAGGACAGCGGAGCTTTTCAGATGCTTGTTTCAAACATTGACTATGATGAATATACAGGGCGTATTGCCGTCGGGAAGATACAAAGAGGCAGGATAAAAACGGGTATGCCTCTCGTTTCGTGCAAGGCGGACGGAAAACGTCAGAACGGCAAAGCGGTAAAGCTCTATACTTTTTCGGGACTTTCAAAAGCGGTGGCAGACGAGCTTGGCGCTGGAGATGTTATTGCAGTTTCGGGAATAACCGACATCAATATAGGGGATACTTTGTGTGATGTGAGCACGCCTGAACCGCTTCCATTTGTAAAAATTGATGAGCCTGTGCTTTCTATGACCTTCAGTGTAAACGACTCGCCCTTTGCAGGGAAGGACGGAAAATTTGTAACGTCGAGGCATCTTCGAGACAGACTTTTCCGCGAACTTGACTCAAACATCAGCTTAAGAGTTGAGGAAACTGACTCAACAGAGGCGTTTACAGTATCGGGAAGAGGCGAACTTCACCTTTCGGTGCTTATTGAAAATATGCGCCGTGAGGGTTATGAATTTCAGGTATCAAATCCTGTTGTAATTTACAAAAATATAGACGGCGTAAAATGTGAGCCTATAGAGAGGCTTACGGTTGACGTTCCCGAAGAATTTACGGGCGTGATAATGGACGGAATAATTGCAAGGCGGGGTGAAATGACCAACATGGAGCCTACTGCCCAAAACTATACACGGCTTGAGTTTTTAATTCCGTCAAGAGGACTTATCGGCTACCGCAGCGAAATGCTGACGGCGACAAAGGGGACGGGCATTATAAACAGCATTTTGGAGGGTTATGAGCCATATAAGGGTGAAATAAAGCCCCGGAACCGCGGTGCGCTTATTGCGTGGGAAACGGGAACAAGCATAACATACGGGCTCTATAATGCACAGGAACGCGGAACTTTGTTTATAGGAGCAGGCGTTGAAGTTTATGAGGGCATGATAGTCGGCGAAAACGCAAGAAATGAAGATATTGTCGTAAACGTGTGCAAAAAAAAGCACGCGACAAACACAAGAGCGTCAGGTTCGGACGACGCGTTAAAACTTGTACCGCCAAAGGATTTGTCGCTTGAGCAGTGCCTTGACTTTATTGCAGATGACGAGCTTTTGGAGGTAACGCCCAAGCACCTGAGAATGAGGAAAAGAATTTTAAAGACCGACCTTAGGGCAAAGGCAAGGGCAAGGTCTTGAATTTGAAAGGAAAATGCTATGATAACAAGTAAACAGCGTGCGTTTTTAAGAAAGCAGGCAAACGGACTTGAGCCGATTTTTCAGATAGGCAAGGCGGGTATTACAGATGAGGTAATATCTCAGCTTGCACTTGCGCTTGAAACAAGAGAGCTCATAAAGGTGCATGTTTTGGAAACCTCGCTTTTGGATACCAAGGACGCGCTTAATGAAGTTGCGCAAAAGCTGAAAGCAGAGCCTGTGCAGGCAATAGGCTCAAAATTTGTAATTTATAAGCGTGCGAACAAAGAAAAAAACAGAAAGATAGAGCTATCAAAAAAATGTGCAAAATAGGTATTTTGGGCGGAACTTTCAGCCCTGTTCATAACGGACACCTGAAAATAGCCAATCTTGCAAAACTTCAGTACGGACTTGATAAAGTCATTTTTTTGACGAGCGGAAATCCTCCGCATAAGAAAAATCAGCAGGTCTTGGACGCGAAAATCCGCCATATAATGGTAAAGCGTGCAATTTCCGGAATGGACGGCTTTGAGGCGTGCGACTGGGAGGTGAACCGCGGAGAATATTCCTATACGGAGGATGCGCTTTTGCATTTTAAAGAAGTATATCCGAATACCGAACTGTATTTCATAATCGGCGGTGATTCTCTTAGGGATTTTGATAAGTGGCATAATCCGCAGGGGATTTTAAAACTTTGTACCCTTTTGGTGTATGACAGATCCGGCGGAACGGTAAATTCCGATTTTGCACAGCAGATCAAGGGGGAGAGAATAGAAATTTCCTCAAGTGAAATAAGAGAGGATATAAAAAACGGCATAAGCGCTGAGGACAGACTTCCGAACGAGGTGTGGGAATTTATAAAAAGAAACCATATATATGAGCATGTTCCTGATTTTGAAGAAAAACTAAAGACTATGCTTACTCACGAACGTTTTTTGCATAGCCTCGGAGTCCGCGACACGGCGGTACATCTTGCAAAGCTTTATGGCGCTGACGAAAAAAAAGCGGAGGTAGCGGGACTTTTGCATGACAACGCCAAAAACATGGATAACATGTATGAACGGTGCCGTGACCTTGAGGTTGAACTTGACGAATTTGAACTGAGAAATCCTGCGCTTGTTCACGCAAAGCTCGGTGCAGAAACTGCAAAATGCGAATTTGGCATATCGGACAGCGAAATAATAAACGCAATAAGGTGGCATACTGTCGGAAGACCCGACATGGGCCTTTTGGAAAAAATAGTTTTTGTGGCGGATTTGATTGAACCAAACCGAAACTTTCCGGATGTAAAAAAAATACGCCAAATTGCGGAAAATAGTATAGATAGTGCGTTTTTGGAGTGTGTAAAATCAACGGTCGAGGTCAACAAAATGCGCGGCGCAGATGTGCATCCTAATGCGTATAAAATAATCTCAGAATATTTTGCAAAATTTTCTTGACAACTGAATTGTGATGTGTTAAAATGACGATGTGTAGGTGGCATTATAGGATAAAACAATGTATTTATGGAGTAAAAGGAGAGAAGAATTCACCATGAAGAAAGCGATTTCATTATTCCTGGCAGTGTCAGTGCTTTGCTTTGCAACATCTGCGTTGGCAATTGGAACAAGCAATTTGACAGGCTATAAAAACGGTGTTGCTACATTGCCGACAAGCAGTTCAAATATGCCTTGTTTTAGAAATGGGGACATTATTAGTTTTACGGTAACAGGTGTAACGCAAGGCAGAGAGCTTACCTTAATTAGCTATAAGGATAACGATACTTCTGCGGTTCAGTACATAAATCAATATACCCTTTCTGCGGGAAGTCAGGCTATTTCTTATAAGATACCGGACACCGCGCCTACGGGAACCTATGTGATAAAGATTAATGACGGGGAAACGACGGCTGCCACTTTCTATTATAAGGTGGGAAATATTAAGGCTGAACTGGTAACAAACCGTAATGCCTCAACCAATACAGGAACTATTGTAACGGGTCAGGGAGATCCGTATATGATACAGCTGATAACTGAGGGCGAACATAGTGGCACATATTCGGTTGCTTTCCTTGGAAAGGTTACAATCGCAGATGCAGATGGCTTGACCCTTAGTGATTTGGGTGCGACCCCCGGATTTACAGTAGAGAATATAGATACAGGCGATAGCACAACTTCCAAATTTGGCACGGGTACGAACCCATCGGTAGCGGCGCTTCAGGGTGTGAATAGAACTAAAGCAGAGATAAGTGGAGATTGCTGGTTTGTGTATGCTCTTACTATATACAATATTCCTTCGGAATCCGCTGCTAATGATTTGAGAGCTACGGCTACGCTTGATTAAGACAGGGGGTTGAGAGATATGAAGAAAAATTATATTAGACCCGTTGTGGAGATAGAAAGCCTCATAGCTGAGGAGGTAATGGTTAATCCGGAGGATTTGCCGAGTTGCAACGGAAACCTTGGCTATTATCAGGATGATGCAGGATATATCAGTTTCCATAAGGATGATGTAAACGTTTTAACAGGAATAGATTATACTACATTTAACCATTAAAAAAGAGCGCGCCGTGTGCGTTCTTTTTTTGCGCTTTAAAATAATTGTATAAAAAATCCTAATATAATATGGACTTTTCGGGAAAAATGTAGTATTATATAGCTTGAAATGTTGTAGCTGAAAGGACAAGTTTAATTTATGGAAAGATTGAAAGTAATAGTAAAAGCCTTAGATGATAAAAGAGCAACGGATATTGACGTTCTGGATATTTCCAATCTGACTTCTTTAGGCGATTATTTTATTATCTGTACCTGTTCGTCAGGAGTGCAGGTGCGTGCAGCGAGCGATGAAGTGGAGGAAAAGTCAAAGGAAAACGGATTTCCTGCAAAGCATATTGAGGGCTACCGCGGAGGAAATTGGATTTTGATGGACTTTGGTGATATAATAGTGCATATTATGGAGCGTGAAACGCGGGAATTCTACTCGCTTGAGCGTCTTTGGGACGATGCAGAAAAAATAGAAATCAATGTAGAATAGAGGAAAGAAAATGGACAAGTATAACTTTAAAGAGATTGAAAAGAAATGGCAGAAGAAATGGGAGGAAGCTGATTGCTTTCATGCAGAAAATAAAAGCGATAAAGAGCCTTACTATGCCTTAATCGAGTTTCCCTATCCGTCGGGACAGGGACTTCACGTAGGCCATCCCCGAAGCTATACCGCCCTTGACATTCTTGCAAGAAAGAGAAGAATGCAGGGGTATAACGTTTTATATCCTATCGGTTGGGATGCATTTGGCCTGCCTACCGAAAACTATGCGATAAAGAATAAAATCCACCCACGAATTGTAACCAAAAAGAATGTAGAAAACTTCACAAGACAGCTTAAAATGCTTGGCTTTTCCTTTGACTGGAAACGTGAAATAAATACAACCGACCCTAATTATTATAAGTGGACTCAGTGGATATTCCTTCAGCTCTTTAAAAAAGGACTTGCATACAAGCAGGAGATGCCGATAAACTGGTGTACCGGCTGTAAAGTGGGGCTTTCAAATGAAGAGGTCGTAAACGGCGTTTGTGAACGCTGCGGAAGTGAAGTTGTGCAAAGACGTAAGAGTCAGTGGATGCTTAAAATTACCGAGTATGCACAGCGATTGATTGACGACCTTGACGAAGTTGACTTTATTGACAGGGTGAAAACTCAGCAGATAAACTGGATAGGCAGAAGTGAGGGTGCAGAAGTTCAGTTTGAGCTTACAACAGGCGACAAAATAACAGTCTATACAACAAGGTGCGATACTTTGTTCGGCGCTACATATGTTGTTCTGTCACCCGAGCATAGCATGGTGGAAAAACTTTTGCCCCTGCTTAAAAATGCCGATGAGGTGAAAAAATATATTTCCGACGCAGCAAAAAAATCCGAATTTGAAAGAACAGAGCTTGCCAAGGACAAGACAGGCGCAAGACTCGACGGTGTAAATGCCATAAATCCCGTAACAGGCAAGGAAATCCCTGTATTCATTTCAGATTATGTGCTTGTAACCTACGGAACGGGCGCTATAATGGCTGTTCCTGCACATGACAGCAGGGACTGGGATTTTGCCAAAAAGTTTAATTTGCCGATAATTGAGGTTGTGGCAGGCGGAGAAGATGTGCAAAAAGAGGCATATACCGACGTTTCAAGCGGTATTATGGTAAATTCGGGGTTCTTAAACGGTCTTAGCGTTAAGGACGCAATCCCCAAGATGATAAGTTATCTTGAAGAAAAGGGCATAGGCAAGAAGAAGGTAAACTTCAAACTGCGTGACTGGGTGTTCTCCCGCCAGAGATATTGGGGCGAACCTATTCCGCTTGTATATTGTGAAAAATGCGGTTGGGTTCCCGTTCCCGAGAGCGAACTTCCTCTGGAACTTCCCGAAATAGACACATTTGAGCCAGGCGAAAACGGCGAATCGCCTCTTGCAAAGGCGACAGACTGGATAAACACAACCTGTCCGCACTGCGGAGGAAAAGCGGTTCGCGAAACTGATACAATGCCTCAATGGGCAGGCTCAAGCTGGTACTATCTGAGGTATATGGACCCTGATAACAGCGAGGCTTTAGCGTCAAAAGAGGCGCTTAATTACTGGTCTCCGGTAGATTGGTATAATGGCGGTATGGAGCATACCACACTGCATCTTTTGTATTCACGTTTCTGGCATAAATTCCTTTACGATATAGGCGTTGTGCCGACAAAGGAGCCGTATCAGAAACGTACTTCGCATGGTATGATTTTAGGCGAAAACGGCGAAAAGATGTCCAAATCAAGAGGAAATGTGGTAAATCCTGACGAAGTGGTAGATATGTACGGTGCAGACGCTGTTCGTACCTTTGAAATGTTTATAGGCGCATTTGACCAGTCAACTCCATGGTCGGAAAAGGGACTTAAGGGCTGTTACAAGTTCTTGGAGCGTGTATGGAATCTGCAGGAGATGCTTGATGATAGCGAAGGACTTTCCAAGGACTTAGAGAAGGCAGTTCATAAGGCTATAATGAAAGTCAGCGACGACTACGAAAAAATGAAGTATAACACGGCTATTGCAACTCTAATGAGCTTAGTCAATGATTTTTACAAAAAAGGCAGCGTAACAAAAGGCGAATATAGAATTTTGATTACGCTTTTGAACCCTGTTGCACCGCATATGACCGAAGAGCTTTGGGAAAAGTACGGAAATACAAAGCTTTTGGCACTTACAAAATGGCCTGATTATGATAAATCAAAGACAATTGATGAAGAAATAGAGATAGCGGTACAGATTAACGGCAAAATAAAGGATAAAATTACCGTTTCAAAGGATATTTCAAGGGAAGAGCTTGAAAATGCGGCGAAGAACGCGGAAAAAGTACGGGAATTTCTTGAAAGCAAAGAAGTGGTAAAGGTAATCTGCGTACCGGGGAAACTTGTAAATATCGTAGTAAAATAACATTCGGAGGGAATGAAAATGGAAAAGGGTAATATTTCGGTAAATTCGGAAAATATTTTCCCGATTATAAAAAAATGGCTTTATTCTGATAAGGACATTTTCGTAAGAGAGCTGGTATCAAACGGCTGTGACGCCATAACCAAGATGAAGAAACTTGCGGGTATAGGCGAAATATCACTTGACGAAAATGAACAGTTCAAAATAACGGTGACGGTTGATAAGAAGAAAAAACAGCTCAGCTTTGAGGACAACGGAATAGGAATGACCAAGGACGAGGTGGAAAAGTACATAACCGACATCGCCTTTTCAGGGGCTACCGAGTTTTTGGAAAAATATAAAGATGAAAACGATAAAACTTCACAGATAATAGGTCATTTCGGTCTTGGCTTTTATTCTGCATTTATGCCCAGCGAAAAGGTGGAAATAGAAACGCTTTCCTATAAAGACGGCGAAAAGCCTGTATTGTGGAGCTGTGACGGAAGCATGTCCTATGAAATCGGCGAGGGCGGAAAAACTACGCGAGGAACGAAAATAATTCTCACAATAGCAGAGGATTCAAAGGAGTTCTTGGAGGAGTATACACTGCGTGAAGTACTTTTGAAATACTGCTCTTTTGTCCCAGTACCTATTTATCTTGAAATCGCAGGCAAAGAGCCTGAAAAGGACAAGGACGGGAATGAAATTATGCCGTCCCCTATAAACGAGGTTACGCCTCTTTGGGTAAAGGCACCGAAGGATTGTAAGGTAGAGGATTACAAGGATTTTTACCGCAAGGTGTTTTTAGATTTTAATGAACCGCTTTTCTGGATACATTTAAACGTTGATTTCCCCTTTAACTTAAAAGGCATACTCTATTTCCCGAAGATAAATCACGAATTTTCGGCAAATGAGGGACAGATAAAGCTTTACAATAATCAGATATTTGTTGCGGATAATGTAAAAGAGGTTATTCCTGAATTCTTGATGCTTTTAAAGGGCGTTATTGATTGCCCTGACCTGCCGTTAAACGTTTCAAGAAGCTTTTTGCAGAACGACGGCTATGTAAAGAAAATCTCCGCACACATAACCAAAAAAGTCGCGGACAAGCTGAAGGAAATATACAATAAGCACCGTGAGGACTATGACAGATATTGGGAGGATATAAACGTATTTATAAAATACGGCTGTATGAGAGATGAGAAATTTTATGAAAAGGTCAAGGATTTTATTGTTTATAAAAACCTTGACGGAAAGCATATAACACTTTCCCAGTATCTTGATGGCAAGGAAAATAAAGATGTTTACTATGTTTCCGATGAAAATTTGCAGTCGCAGTATATAAATATGTTCAAAAGTCAAAATCTTGATGCAGTTATTTTGCCGTCACTGATAGACACACATTTCATTTCCTTCATAGAGATGAAAGAGGAGGGCGTGAAATTCAAAAGGATAGATTCGTCGGTTTCCGAAACAACGGATAGCGACGCAAAAAAGGATGAAAAATCTGATAAAGCAATCATTGACATATTCAAAGAGGCTATAAAAGACGACAGCTTGAAAATTGAAGTTGCATCTTTGAAATCGGAGGATATGCCTGCTGTTATACTGCTTTCCGAGGAGTCGCGCAGAATGCAGGAAATGTACCGCTCATACGGTCAGCAGTTTGCGAGTATGGGGGATATGTTCAAGGACGAGTTTACTCTTGTTTTAAATTCAAACAATAGCCTTATTAAGAAAATAGATGGAATTTCGGGAGACGAGCAAAGTATGCTTGCAAGGCAGATTTTCGACCTTGCAATGTTGTGCCATAAACCGCTTGCACCAGACAAGATGACAGAGTTTGTAAAAAGAAGCAATGAGCTTATGCAAAAACTTGTATAAAAAAACAAATGCACTCAAAAAGTGCATTTGTTTTTTTTATCCGTTTTTAACCCCCGAATGTTCCTAAAAAGATAGAGGTATCTTTCGCAGTGTAAAGACCGTTATAAACAGAACCCGACAGATCTGCGGAAATATACGGTCTTATAATGCGTATGGCTTCAAAATTGCCCGAAATCGCAATACCGAAGTTCTCGTTTTCCGGATCGCCGTTTTCGTCAACAGGTGTCGCACATCCGCGTACAACCAGACGGTTTGCACTTATATTATTAAGAACAATTCCGCCTTGTTCA
This sequence comes from Bacillota bacterium, assembly GCA_024685565.1. Lineage (GTDB taxonomy): Bacteria > Bacillota > Clostridia > UBA1381 > UBA1381 > UBA1738. Next base: position 30,840 of record JAIKVQ010000071.1, on the reverse strand, counting down.
ACACTGTCTGAAATAAATATATCATTATCAGTTTTGAGTTGGTCCAAAATGACATCGTTACATCTTATCATAGTATTCCCTTGCGGAAATTCGGTATAAGTTCCGGGTGTATCAATATAGTTTTTGATAATATCGTCCATAACAATTGCAAACTGACCTCTTGTTATATATGCTTTAGGGGTAAGAAGTCCGTTTTCGCCGTTCCAACCGCCGTTTATAACGACACCGGATACGAATACCTTTGCCCAGTCAGCAACATCTGCGCCATCTGAATAGTCGTTAAGAACGCTTACGTCATAAAGGCGGGAATTTGTTGCTGTAAAGACTGTGTTTTCGGGGAAAATATAAGAGTCATCGCGTATTACTTCGTATGGTGGAAGAAGGTCAAACACCTGTGACAGGATTGTAAAACATTCCTGAAATGTTATGTTATTTTGAGGGTGCATCAGTTTTTGGTCATCTCCCGAAAAAGCGCCCATAGCATATGCCTTTGAAAAAGCTGAATAGTACCAGCTGTCAGGTGCAACATCTAAAAATTCTGAAATATCAGCTTCTTTTAAAGCTCCGCAGGCTCTTGTTATAATGGATGCCATCTCTGCTCGGGTTATGTTTGAATCGGGGCGGACGGTGCCGTCCTCATATCCCGATAAAATACCGTTTGAAACGGCATTGTTAATTGCCAAAGCCAGCTTTTCGTTCTCGGGCATATCCGAAAAGTTTGCGGATACAGCCAGCGAAAACAACATACTAACCGCCAAAACAGCGGAAAAAATTCTCGTTTTTTTCATTTGAAATCCTCCCTGAATTTCTGCACAATGCAGTATAATAACACTAATCAATTATAACATAGATGCTTTAAAATGTCCAGTGGTTTTAGCAATTATTTATAAATATTGTTGACAACAGAGGCTGTGTTATATATAATATTGGCATATTATAGTATAAAAATAAGGAAACGGTGATAAGATGAGCAAGACTTATAAGTTTTTGGCGTTTGATTTCGGAGCATCAAGCGGTAGAGCGATGCTTGCAAAATTTGACGGGGAAAAGATAGTTTTAGAGGAAAAGCACAGATTTTCCAACGACCCTGTAACGGTAAACGGCAGTATGTATTGGGACGTTTTAAGGCTGTTCCACGAGATAAAGCAAGGCATACTAAAGTGTGCAAACTCGGGTGACAGAGATATTGACTGTATCGGCATAGATACCTGGGGGGTGGATTACGGGCTTTTGGACAAAAACGGCGAGCTTTTGGCAAATCCGCACCATTACCGCGACACAAGAACGGAGGGAATGTACGAAAAAGCGTTTTCGATTGCATCTAAAGAGGAGATTTTTAACAGCACAGGCATAGCATTTAACTGGTTCAATACGCTTTATCAGCTTTTATCTGAAAAATTAAGTAACACTACAGCGCTTAAAAATGCAGACACGCTTTTGTTTATGCCTGACCTTTTCAATTATTTCTTAACAGGTGAAAAAAGGTGCGAATATACCATAGCATCAACTTCGCAGATGCTTGAGCCGAAAGGGCGCGTATGGGCAAAGGATTTGCTCGGGAAAATGGGCATACCCGATAACATTTATGCGGATATGGTTTATCCGGGCGAATGGATAGGCACATTAAAAGATGACCTTGCAAAAGAACTCGGAGTAGGCAAAATACCTGTTGTGGCGGTTGCATCGCATGATACGGGTTCCGCCGTTGTTTCGGTACCCGCAGAAGAGGAGGACTATATCTACATCTCAAGCGGCACGTGGTCGCTTATGGGAGTAGAGTTAAGAGAACCGATGATTACCAAAGAGGCCCTTCGGCATAATTTTACAAATGAGGGCGGTGCGGAGAAAACAATACGGTTTTTGAAGAATATTATGGGACTTTGGTTAATACAGGAATCGCGCAGGCAGTGGGATAGGGAAGGCGAGCTTTTGTCCTTCGATGAGCTTGAGAAACAGGCAAAGGAGGCAGAACCGTTTGCCAGCTTAATAGACCCCGATTATCACGAATTCCAGACTCCCGGGAATATGCCCGAAAGAATTCGCGAATATTGCAGAAAGACAGGGCAGAAAGTGCCTGAAACAAAAGGCGAAATTGTGCGTTCAATAGCTGAGAGTCTTGCTTTTAAATACAGAAACACAATAGAGGGTATGGAAGAAGTAACGGGCAAGAAGTATGATGTAATAAATATTGTCGGAGGCGGAATAAAGGATAAGATGATTTGTTCATTTACCGCAAATGCGACAAAACGCAAGGTTTCTGCAGGCCCTGTTGAGGCGACCAGTATCGGAAATGTAATTATGCAGGGAGTGGCGATGGGAGCAATAAAAAGTATTAAAGAGGGAAGAAAAATTGTTAAAAACTCTTTCCCGACAGATGTGTATCTGCCGTCCGATTCGGAAAAATGGGACGCGGCATATGAGAAATGGAAAGAAATTTGTGTTTTGAAATAAGCATATCCCAAAAAGTAATCTCATAGTATTAACTATGGGATTATTTTTGTGGGAGGTTTAAAAAAATATGGAGATAGAGAAAAAAAGTATAAACATTGTAAAAACGGTATATGAAGGTGATGTGAAATCAAGTGCCGAGGGAAGTATCATAGTTCCCGACGCAAAACCTGACATTTTAAAAGTTTGCGAGGTAACGGCGGAGCCGTATCTTCTTGAAAAACAAATAGAGGACGGGAAAATCACACTAAAAGGCAAAGTAAGGATAAATATCTTATATATACCCGAGGGTGAAGAAAAGAAACTGGAAAGCATTAACGGATGCCTTGAATTCTGCGAAACATTAAAAAGAAGTGAATTTAAAGAAGATATGACCTTGTGTGCCTTCTGTGACGCCGAAAAAGTGTCGTATAAGGTACTTAATTCCCGAAAAATCGGTGTAGAAACTAAAATTCTTATAAGCGTATCTGTATTTTTAAACGAGCAAAAGGAGCTGGTAAGCGGTATTTTGTCGGATAATGTGCAGACAAAAAGCAAAGAGCTTTCAATGACGGGTACTCAGCAATATGATGAGTTTGATTTTTGTGTCAATGAAGAAATTGATTTTCCAAAGGGAAAGAAGGCGGCACACCTTTTAAAGGCGGATATGTGTATGCTTTCCAAGGAAAGCAGAGCGCTTGACGGAAAACTTGTAATAAAAGGAGCAATAGGAGTTTGTGTTTTGTACAGTGATGCGCAGGGCAAATATAATCATCTCGACTGTGAAATTCCGTTTACCGAAGTTTTTGATGTCGGCGGGCTCAAAGAGGACGAAGAATGTGAGATAAGCTATGAAATAGGCGAAACCGCATATGAGCTTGTGAATGCCGCAGAGGATACGTCAAGCATTAAGGTAAGCGCTGATATAACGGTAGGAGTAAAAACCGATAATACAGAAAATATTTCTGTTGTCAGCGACTGCTATTTTACCGATTTGGACTGCAGATTTTCATATGAAGATGTAAAAATGCAGAGTGTGGCAGCTCAAATAAATTTTTCGGCGGTTTTAAAACAGCTTTTGGAGAAGGAGGAGGGAACGCCTGATATTTCGGGAGTTTACAGGGTACAGGCAAAACCTGTTATAACCTCATCAAAGGCACAAAACGGAAAACTTGATGTTTCAGGCAAAGTTCTTATATATGTACTATATATGACAGATGATGAGGAAAATCCAATAGCCTCAATAAAAGAGGAAGTGCCGTTCAATTATATAATTGACTGCGACGGACCTGTAGCAGATGATAACAAGATCGTTTTGAGTGTGGAATGTGAGCATATCAGCTATATCATAAACTCCAAAGATGCGGTAGAAGTCAGGTGCGGACTTACAATTCGGGGAAAAATAATAAACATTTTAAATGAAAGCATAATATCGGATATCGAGGCTGAGCCAAGGGAGAACAATAAAAACGGGATAGTTGTTTATTTTGTTAAGGAGGGCGACAGCCTGTGGGATATAGCAAAGCACTACCGTATAAAAACAGATAAAATTTTTGCATCAAATAATTTGGACAGCGGGTATGTTCCAAAAAAAGGAGAAAAGCTGATTATTCCTCTGTCATAGAACATAAAGTATAAAACACAGCCGAAAATAGGCTGTGTTTTATACTTAAAAAATGGCAAAAAATATTGTTTTTTTCTCGCCATTATAGTATAATGTATTATAATCATATTATGAGGTGAGAAAATTTGCTTTTTAAAAATATAGCATATGACATAAAATCGGTTATGAAAAGAGATCCCGCGGCAAGAAACAGAGCAGAGGTGTTTTTTCTGTACCCTGGGGTGCGTGCGGTATTCTGGCATAGAGTAGCGCACTTTTTTTACCTGCATAACCTTAAATTCATAGCACGCTGGATATCCCAGACAACACGGTTTTGGACAGGGATAGAAATTCACCCGGGAGCAACGATAGGAAAGGGGCTTTTTATTGACCACGGAATGGGCGTCGTGATTGGTGAAACTGCAGTGATAGGTGATAACTGTACCATATATCAGGGAGTAACGCTCGGCGGTACGGGAACAGAAAAGGGAAAACGCCACCCAACCCTTGGAAATAACGTTATGGTTGGCTGTGGTGCGAAAATTTTAGGGCCTTTTACGGTAGGCGACAATTCAAAAATTGCGGCAGGAGCCGTGGTTTTGTCGGAGGTGCCTCCAAATTCCACATGTGTAGGTGTGCCCGCAAGGATTGTTAAGCTTGAAGGCGTGCGTGTTGAGTGTGATTTGGACCAGATAACTGTACCTGACCCGATATCGTCACAGCTTTGCACACTTTCTGTGCATATTAAAAACCTCGAAAAAAGGATAGAGGAACTGCAAAACAATTCGGAGGAAATAAAAAAATGAGAATTTACAACACAATGACGCGGCAGAAAGAGGAATTTGTGCCGATTACAGCGGGCGAGGTTAAAATGTATTCCTGCGGTCCTACCGTTTACGATTATTTTCATATAGGCAATGCAAGGCCGTTTATTATTTTTGATACTTTAAGACGATATTTGGAATATTTGGGATATAAGGTTACCTTCGTCCAGAATTTTACCGATATAGACGATAAAATGATAAACCGCGCAAATAAAGAGGGCATAACGGTAAAGGAACTTGGAGAGAGGTTTATTTCAGAATATTTTAAGGACGCGGAGGCGCTTGGTATAAAGCGCGCGACAATTCACCCGAAAGCTACCGAGAATATTGACGCCATAATTGATGTCGTAAAACGGCTTGAGGAAAAGGGATATGCGTATAATGTTGACGGCAACGTATATTTCAGGACAAAAAAGTTTGAGGGATACGGAAAACTTTCACACCAGCCGCTCGATGAGCTTGAGGCGGGCGCAAGAATTGACATTAATGAGGGCAAGGAAGATCCCATGGATTTTGCGCTCTGGAAAGCACAAAAACCCGGTGAGCCTGCATGGGAAAGTCCTTGGGGAATGGGCAGACCGGGTTGGCATATTGAATGTTCCGCGATGGTAAATAAGTATCTTGGGAATACAATAGATATTCATTCGGGAGGAAAGGATCTGATTTTCCCACACCACGAGAACGAAATTGCCCAGTCCGAGTGTGCAAATGGATGTGAATTTGCCAGATTTTGGATGCACAACGGATATATAAATATCGATAACAGGAAGATGAGTAAATCCCTTGGCAATTTCTTTACAATACGCGACATTACAGAGAAATATGACCCACAGGTTGTGAGATTTTTTATGCTGTCGGCACATTACAGAAGTCCGGTAAACTTCAGCGACACGCTTATGGCGCAGGCAAAGTCGGCAATGGAGAGGGTATATAACTGTATAGAAAATCTTGAATTTTTGAAAAACAGCGCCGAAAATGGTGAAATGAATGATGCTGAAAAGCAACTTTCGGAGGATATAAAAAATGCAAAAAAACGCTTTTTGGACGCCATGGACGATGACCTCAACACGGCAGACGCGATTTCCGCAATTTTTGATATAGTTTCATCGGCAAATAAAAATATTAATGAAGAGGGCGGAAACTCTCTTGCTGTTATAGAAGAAACGCTATCCGCTATTCACGAGCTTGGCGATGTTTTGGGCCTGTTTAAAAAGCAGGATAAGGTTGCTTCAGAGGAAATTGAGGCACTTATCGAAAAACGGAATGAGGCAAGGAAAGCAAAGAATTATCAGGAGGCAGACCGTATCCGCGATGAGCTGAAAGCCAGAAATATTGAGCTTAAGGATACCCCTACGGGCGTAAAATGGTCGTATATCAAATGATGAAAAACCCTTTGGAATATTCACCTTTAGTGCTTGCATATATAGGAGATGCTGTATATGAGATATACACAAGAAAGCGGATACTTGCCGAAAATCCGAGTATGCCTGCGCATAAGCTGCATATAGAGAATATAAAATATGTGAAAGCACAATCGCAGAGCAACAGTGTCTCTGCAATAGAACCTATTCTTACAGAGGAAGAACATATGGTTTTTAAGCGCGGGAGAAACGCAAAATCGGGGACAACCCCTAAAAATGCAGATGTTGTGGAGTATCACCGTGCAACAGGTCTTGAGGCGCTTTTTGGTTATCTTCACTTAAGCGGAAGAGAGGAACGGCTAAAAGAGCTTATGGCGGTTGCATTTGATAATGCAAATAATAAAGTTACGGAGTGAAAAAAATGGACGTAAAAAGAAAAACAGAACTTGCAATTATTGCAAATAAGGTAAGAAAAAGCGCGCTTACGGGTATTTATAACGCAAAATCGGGACACCCCGGGGGTTCGCTTTCAATAGCTGACCTTGTAACATACCTGTATATGGAGGTTATGAGAGTCAACCCTGAAAATCCCAACATGCCTGACCGTGACAGATTTGTACTGTCAAAGGGGCATACCTGTCCTGCGCTTTACGGAATACTTGCATATAAGGGTTTTTTCCCTGAAGAGGATATAAAAACATTGAGAAAGGCGGACAGCTATCTGCAGGGACACCCCGATATGAATAAAGTTCCGGGTATTGATATGTCAACAGGCTCTTTAGGGCAGGGGATATCGGCAGCAGGCGGAATGGCGCTTGCGGCTAAGCTTGACGGAAAAGGCTTCCGCGTGTATGCGGTTTTGGGCGACGGTGAGCTTGAAGAAGGACAGGTATGGGAGCAGGCAATGTTCGCATCTCACTATAAGCTGGACAACCTCACAGTTTTTGTCGATAATAACGGACTTCAGATAGACGGTGATATTGACGAGGTAATGAGTCCCAACCCTATTGATAAAAAGTTTGAAAGCTTTGGATGGAATGTTGTTTTGGCAGATGCACACGATTTTGACTCGCTTGAAAAAGCTGTTAAAATTGCAAAAAATACAAAAGGAAAGCCAACCGCAGTTATTATGAAATCTGTAAAGGGAAAAAATGTTTCCTTTATGGAAAATCAGGCAGGCTGGCACGGCTCAGCACCGAACGAAGAACAGTACAGAGAGGCAATATCGGAGCTTGATGAGAAAATTAAAGAATTGGAGGCGATGATATAATGGCAAAAAGAGCAACGAGAGAATCATACGGAATAGCACTCCAAGAATTCGGGAAAGATGAAAGAATTGTTGTTTTGGACGCTGATCTTTCAAAATCAACAAAAACAGATATGTTTAAAAAGGTCTATCCCGAAAGGTTTGTAAATATGGGTATTGCAGAGGCAAATATGATGAGTGTAGCAGCGGGACTTGCATCCTGCGGAAAAATCGTGTTTGCGTCAAGCTTTGCGATGTTTGCAGCGGGCAGAGCCTTTGAGCAAATCAGAAATTCCATAGGCTATACGAGGCTTAATGTAAAAATCGGCGCATCTCACGCAGGTATTTCGGTAGGCGAGGACGGCGCATCGCATCAGTGCCTTGAGGATATTGCGCTTATGCGCACAATTCCCGATATGGTCGTAATAAATCCTGCTGATGATATAGAGGCGCAGCAGGCAGTAAAAGCGGCAATAGAACATAAGGGCCCTGTATATTTAAGATTTGGGCGGTTAGCAGTAGAAGATGTAAATTCTGCCGATTATAAATTTGAGCTTGGCAAGGGTATAGAACTCAAGGACGGCAAGGACGTTACTATAATTGCGACAGGTCTCATGGTGCAAAAGGCATTAGAAGCCGCAAAAATACTCGAAAGTGACGGAATATCGGCAAGAGTTGTAAATATCCACACAATTAAGCCGATTGACAAGGAGATTATCATAAAAGCTGCAAAGGAAACAGGCGCAATTGTGACGGCTGAGGAGCATTCGGTGTTCGGAGGTCTTGGAAGTGCGGTAGCGGAAGTGGTTTGCGAAAACGCACCCTGTCCTGTAAAGATAATCGGAACGGAAGAATTCGGAAAATCAGGAACGCCTGCAGAGCTATTTGAAATTTACGGACTTACAGCAGAAAATATATCGAAAAAGGCCAAGGAAGCTATCTATTTAAAATAAAAACGGAGGTACGGCTATGAAAAAACTGGTTAATTTTATTCTCTGTATTGCAATTTGTTTAGGATTAGTAAACTGCGTTTATGCGCAGGAGGATAACGGTGTTGCCGAGGCACTTAAACAGGTCAAGGAAAGGATTGATACTGACGAATACGAGAACTTTAAAAGCTCGTATTATAAGGACGGCGGTAAAACATCATATAATTTTGAATGGTCAAATGACGGTGACGGTTATTCGGGGCTGTATGTTACCTTTGAAGACGGTATAATTAAAAGCTATTCAAAATATGACTATGATGAAACCGATAATATGGACGTATTTGCCGTTAAAGAAACCGATTCATTGCAAATAGCAAAGGATTTTATAAAAAGAATAAATCCGGACATTTATGAAAATCTTGAAATCGTACCCCAAAATGATAAGTCTATACACTCTGCAGAATACACAATGGACATTTTCCGAAAGGAAAACGGTATACCCGTTTTAGGTCAGACGGGATATATTTCGGTTTCAAAGAGAACAAAAGAGGTTTCATATTTTTATATAAACTATACTGCGAATATAAATTTCAAGGCGATAGATAATGTTATAAGTGAAGCGGAGGCAAAAGAGGCATATAAAAAACTCATACCTCCGACTCTCAGGTACAAATTTAAGAGAGATTACAAAAAGGAAGAGATAACTGCATATCTTGAATACGCTCCAAAGGACAATAGCCTTGCGATAAATGCATATGATGGAACGGCATATGAGATGTCATATGTCGGAGAGATAATATATGATAAGAATATGGAGGTTGCCGAGGAGGCGGCTGATGCAAGGGGATTTACACCTGCAGAACTTGAAGAAACGGAAAGAGTTTCGGGACTTTTGAGTGAGGAAAATGCGACAGAAACTGCGAAAAAGAATGAAATTATCGCAATCCCCAAAGGCTTTGAGCGCGAATTTATCTCTTTAAACAGGGATATGTTTAATAAAAATGAGTATGTTTATGAGCTTGGATTTACGAATGATGATCGATACATAAGTGTAAGCATGGACGCCAAAAGCGGAGAAATCTTAAGTTTTGATAATTATACATACAACGAAAAGAAGGAAAAACGGAACCGCAAAACTGAGGAGGAAAAGGCGAAAAAGGCATTTTTGATTCTTGCAGGGGATAAAGCCTCAGAGTTTCGTATTCTTGAAACGGAATATGAAGGAGCTGTCCGATTCGTACGAACCGTTAACGGACTTGATGTCATCGGCAATAACGCATATTTTGATTTTGATGTCGAGGACAATATAATAGCTTATAATGTATCTTATACGAAAGATATTGATTTTCCGTCAACAAACGGTGTGATTTCGCAGAATGATGCGGCAGAATTTGCCTTTGACGCAGTAGGCTTTGAGCTTGGCTATGCGGTAAATGCTGAGGATAAAATCGCTCAGCCTGTGTATTATATAGGTAAAAATGCACAGGCTCAAGGCTTTATGATAAATCCGTTCAAGGCACGCCTTATTAATTATAATGGCGATGATTTGGAGGGCACACAGAAAATCATATATTCAGATATAGATAATCATTACGCAAAGGACATATTTTTGGCACTTGCCGACTATGGAATAGGCATAAGCGGCGGCGAATTAAAACCTGATGAAGAAATTACACAGGCGGAGTATTTTATGCTTTTAAATAAAGCTTTTGGCTATGAGGCGGATGCTGATGAGATTTATAAACGAATGATAAGAAGAGGCATTCTTTCACAGGAGGAAAGAGCTGACAAAAATCTTTTGACAAGGGAGAATGCGGCAATATTTATAATTCGTGAGATGGACATGGAAAGAGTAGCAAAGCACGATGAAATATTTATGCCTCCGTTTACAGATGTTACAGAGAATAAAGGATATATTGCAATTTTGAAAGCAGAAAAGATAATAAACGGTGACGGCAGCGGCAGATTTTATCCGCAAAATACCGTAACACGCGGCGAAGCGCTTATTATGATTTATAACTATTTTGCAAGATAACAAAAAAGACAGAGCGTTAGGCTCTGTCTTTTTTAGTTTAGAGAATTATTTATACTTTCGGCATATCTTACCGATTCCATAGCATCTTTTGCATACTTGTCGGCTCCGATTGAGTCTGCATATTCCTGTGTCAGAACCGCACCGCCGACTATTATTTTGCACCAGGGCGCACATTTTCGTAATAGTTTAATGGTCTCTTCCATTTGCGGTACCGTCGTAGTCATTAAAGCGCTCAAGCCCACAATAGGTGCGTGAAGTTTTACTGCTTCTTCGGCTATTTTTTCACAAGGAACATCTTTTCCTAAGTCCGACACCGAAAAACCGTAATTTTCAAGCAGCAGCTTTACAATATTTTTGCCTATGTCGTGAATATCACCCTTTACCGTCGCTATAACAACAGCGCATTTTTTATCTTTTTGAGACGTGCCGGAAAATGCGAGCTTGATTTCCTCAAAAGCCGCCTTTGCCGTTTCCGCGCTCATTAAAAGCTGTGGAAGGTAGACGGTCTTTTCTTCAAAACCTTTTCCCACCGAGTCAAGGGCGGGGATTACATAATTATTTATTATTGAAAGAGGCTCATATGTTTTGAGCATTTTTTCTGTAATTTTTGCCGCGTCTTCCTTAAAGCCCTTCAGAATAGCTCGATTTAAAGAAGTCCCCAAATCGGCGTCAACCTCTGAAACAGATGTATTTTCGGTGGGTTTTGGCGCACTGGACAGATTTTCGATGTAGCAAGTACAATTATCGTCAAGTCCGCTTATCACGCGGTAAGAATAATAGGTTTCAAGCATTTTTGCAGAGTATGGATTCATAATTGCAGCGCTTAAACCATTTTCTAAAGCACAGGCAAAGAATACGCTGTTTATACTGTCGCGTGAGGGTAGACCGAAAGACACATTTGAAACACCCAGAACAGTATTTGCACCAAGATTTTCCGATATAAGCCGTACAGATTCCAAAGTTGTTTTTGCGGCATTTTTGTCCGCGCTGACAGCCATGGCAAGAGGGTCAAAAATGAGGTCGCAAACGCCAAGACCGTACTTTTTTGCCTCATTCAGGATTTTTGAGGCAACGGCGAGCCTGCCTGTAGCGGTTTCGGGTATGCCGCCCTCGTCAAGCGTAAGCGCGACAACCAATCCTCCGTATTTTTTTACAAGCGGAAATACGGCGTCCATAGATTCTTGTTTTCCGTTTACCGAATTTATCATAGCCTTCCCATTGTAACGCCTTAGAGCCGTCTCCAAAGCGAAAGTATCGGAGGTGTCTATCTGCAGAGGAAGGTCAATAATGGACTGTAATTCCGAGACGCAGGTTTTCAGCATATTCGCCTCGTCAATGTCGGGAAGTCCCACATTTACGTCCAAAACTTGTACGCCTTTTTCCTGCTGGCTTACGCCCTCTTTTAAAATATAATCAATGTCATTTTCCATAAGCGCCTGCTTGAACCGTTTCTTGCCTGTCGGGTTTATTCTTTCACCGATTAGTATAGGGCGGTTTTTAAAATCTACAGCATGAGTATAAGAGCTTATAACTGAAAGATTTTTTTTGGTAATTTCAACAGGTGCTGTATCTTTTGATAAATTCACAAGTGCTTTTATATATTCGGGGGTTGTTCCGCAGCAACCGCCTGCAACCCTCACGCCCTCTTTGAGCATCTGTGAGACGCTTTTGGCAAATTCTTCAGGTGCTACATCATAGATTGTCTTGCCATCAACACTTTTCGGCAGTCCTGCGTTTGGTTTTAAAATTACGGGAACAGATGAAACGGCAAGAAGTTTTTTTATAATCGGCATAAGCTGTATAGGGCCAAATGAACAGTTTACGCCGATAGCGTCTGCGCCCATTCCCTCTAAAAGAGCGCACATAGCCTCGGGAGATGCGCCTGTCATCAGCTTTCCGTCCTCGCCGTAAGCGTTTGAAACAAAAACCGGAAGACTGCTGTTTTCTTTTGCCGCCAAAAGTGCCGCTTTTGTTTCATAGCTGTCGTTCATAGTTTCTATCAGAATGAGGTCAGCGCCGTACTTTACGCCAAGCCTCACCGTTTTTGCGAAGGTTTCTACGGCATCTTCAAAATCAAAGTCGCCGTATGGCGCTAAAAGCCGACCTGATGGACCTATATCGAGCGCAACGAATTTTTGCTGTTTGCCCGTAGACTGCTGCGCGCCTGTCCGTGCATTTTTTATTGCGGCAGAGATTATGTCTTCCAATTCATTTTCGGTGAATTTTAAACAGTTTGCGCCGAACGTATTGGTACATACTATGTTTGCGCCGGCATCAAAATAGTCGCGGTGCAGTTTTTGAATTATATCACTGTGCAAAATATTCCACGTTTCGGGAAATTCTCCGGGGGTAAGACCTGCATTTTGCAGAAGCGTGCCTGTGCCGCCGTCTAAGTAAACAATATTATCTTTAAGATAGGTTAAAATATCCAAAAAAGCACACTCCTTTACTATTTTACGCCGACTATCGCGGTAACCGATTTTGTCGGTGACATTAAAAGTGCAGAATTTAATGAAATTCCGATTTTTCGCGGTAAGTCTAAAACTTTAAAAATTTCGGTTTGGAATGAAAGCGGAAAATCGCCGTAACCCGGGCTGAAACGAGAACTGATTTCACCATTTTGCAAGGCTAAATCGCTGCAAAATACGTCACAAAGAGCCTCTATACGCTCTGCTCCGATTGCCTGAAGCATAAGCGCCCGCGACGGAGAAAGCCGGCTGTATTTCATAATAAGGCGGTCAAGCTCAATTCCCACCGTAGCCGCAAAAATAACAGCACGCGAAAATCCGTTAAGATGAGCACAGATTGAACGTGACTTTGTTTTTGCAAACGGAAATTCAAGCGTATTTCCCGAAAGGACAATGGGAAACTCATTAAAACAGACGCTGTAAGTAAAAATACTCTCGCATTCCTTAAGACAACTGTCTAAAAGACTCAGCATTTGCTCATCCTGTTTTCTGCAGCCTGCGTACCGTAGTATTTCAGCGGTATCTACCGTCAGTTTTTCATACTTTTTAACTGAAATCATAGCTTTCCTAAAATATCCGACAAATTATCCTTTATTTTTTGTGCAACGTCGGGTTTGTTCATTGAATAGATATGTACATTTGTTATGTTGTTGGCAAAAAGGTCAATTACCTGGTCGGTGGCATAAGCTATGCCTGCCTGTTTCATTGCCTTGGGGTCGTGTCCGAATTTGTCAACAATGCTTTTAAACCGCTGAGGCATAAACGAGCCTGAAAGTTTTATGGCGCGTTCCACCTGATTTGCGTTGGTTATCGGCATAATTCCTGCAACTACAGGCACGGTTATGCCCGCCTCGCGTATTTTATAGAGAAAATTATAAAGCAGGTTATTGTCAAAAAACATTTGCGTGGTTAAGAAATCACAGCCTGCATCAACCTTTTCTTTCAGACGGCGTATATCTTCTTTTTGACAGGTGCTTTCAGGATGCACTTCAGGATAACATGCACCGCCTATGCAAAAATCCTCTCCGCTTTCTTTCAGCTCGCGGATAAGGTCTATCGCGTATCGGTAATCGGAAATCCCACCGTTTCTGTCATCTTGAAGCCTGTCCCCTCTAAGAGCCATGATATTTTTAATCCCCGCGTTTTTCATATCGTCAATCTGCTTTTTTACGGTATCTTTTGTCGAGGATACGCAAGTCAAATGTGCAAGTGTGGGAACGGAGTAACGCTCCATAATGTTTTTTGCTATATCTAAGGTGTATTTGCTTGTCCCTCCGCCGGCGCCGTAGGTGACGCTCATAAAGGACGGGGAAAGCTTTGCAATTTCCTCGGTTGCAGCTTTCACGCTTTCAAATGAGGTGTCGTACTTTGGCGGAAAGACCTCAAATGAGATTGAAAGACTGTCCCTTTTTAAAATATCGATAATTTTCATAATGTATACCCCTAATACTGCATCTGTTTTTTTAATTCGCAAGAGATGAGTTCTCCCTTAAACAAGGTGACAATTTCAAACCCGAAATCACTTGCGGCACCCGCTCCTCTTGCAGTTATAAACTGTCCGTCAGATACAACTTTTTCGGGTGAATATATACCGCCCTTTACCATATCTTCAAAACCGGGGAAGCAGGTAAATCTCTTGCCTTTTAAAAGTCCCATTTTGCCGATAACAGATGGCGAGGCGCAAATTGCGGCAATATACAAGCCTTTTTCGTATGCAGAGGTTATCAATTTTTGCACCTTGTCCGACTCCGAAAATGCGGTGTGGCCGGGACCTCCGGGTAAAATAAGCATACCCATATCGGAAAAATCGGTGTCTTCAAAAACAAGGTCGCACATTACCGTAACATTGTGTGACGATACGGCAGTTTTTCCGGAAATTCCGACAGTTTTTGTGCTAAGTCCTGCGCGTCGCAGAATATCAAGTGTTTCCAATGCCTCAATATCCTCAAAGCCGTCGGTTAGAAGCATATAAATCATAAAACTATTCCTCCTTTAGAGAGTTACGCAAACGTAAGCTATATATACAGCATATGAAATCAGCATCAGCGCCCCCTGAGTACGGTAAAGCTTGCCAAAAAGCAATGGGGGAGTTATGGAAAGCAGGATAATTCCAAAGCATACGGGGATGTCTATGGCATATGTCTGCATTTCAACCGGAGCAGAGCCGCCTGCTGCCAGCGAGCATATCGGAAGTATAACCGCAAGGTCTATTATATTTGCGCCGATTATGTTCCCGACAGACAGCGAGGACTGCTTTTTTGATATTGCGGTAAGGGTTGTTACAAGTTCCGGAAGCGATGTTCCTATAGCAATTATGGTAACGCTTATAATCCCCTCCGAAATCCCGAACATACGCGCAATTTCACTTCCGTTATCTACCATAAGCTGTGAGCCAAGCACAATGCCTGCTATACCGATAATGAAAAGTGCTATATTCTTCCCAAGGTCTTTTTTTTCTATTTCATATTTTTCAGCTTGTGACATATTGTTTTTTGCCGCAAGCGTATTTTCCGTCATAAAGATAACAAAACATAAAAGCATTATTATGCTCTCTGATGCTCCGATATTTCCGTCACGCGCAAACAACCATAGAAGCAGGCAGGTTACTGCCATTAAAATGCCCTTGAATGTAAATTCTGCGCGTTTTACTATGGCAGGAATACATAAAACCGAAATACCCATAATCAAACCGAGATTTGCCGTAACTGAACCTATGGCATTTCCCGCCGCCATTACATTCTTTCCCTGAATTGATGCAAAAAGCGAAACTAAAAGCTCTGGAAGAGTTGTTGCAAAGCTGACGATGGTTGCACCTATAATAAATTTTGGGATATTTAAAGCCTCTGCAAACCATACAGCGGAGTCAACAAAAAAGTCGCCGCCTTTTATGATGAGCAAAAGACCTGCAAGAAACAAAAATATAACTAAAGCGCTATTCATAAGGATTCCTCCGAACAGATAAACTTATCCTACATATTAACATATTTAGGAAATTAAGTCAATAGACGAAAAAAGGCAAAAAAGCCTTTATTTTAAGTATTTTTCTTGCTTTTTCCCAAAACTTGGGTTATAATAAAATGGAAAAGGTATTGTTGTTTTGAAAGGGCTGGCACTATGGGAAAAAAGTTTTCGAGAAGAGAGGCAAGGCAGGAGGCATTCAAGCTTATTTTTGAGCTTAATCAGCATATGGACGAACTTGAGTTTTTGTTCGAAAATTTATCCTCCGAAAAACCCGAGGCGGAGTTGGCTATGCCGTATATCCGTGAAGTGGTAACAGGAGTTTCGGAGCATTATGACGAGCTTACCGAGCTTATTTGCCAAAACCTCTTAAAGGGCTGGACAATAGAGAGAATTTCAAAAGCATCGCGGGCAATTTTAATGCTTGCAATTTATGAGATAAGATACGTAGATGATGTTCCGGATAAGGTTGCAATAAATGAGGCGGTGGAGCTTGCAAAAACCTTTGATGAGCCTCAAAATGCCTCATTTGTAAACGGGGTTTTGGCGGGAGTACTGAAAAAATGAGCCTGTACCTTGGGATTGACACATCAAATTATACAACCTCGGTTGCCGTTTGTGGAGATACTGAGGTGAATTTGAGAAAAATCATAGAAGTTAAAGAGGGACAGCGCGGTATCCGCCAATCGGACGGTGTGTTTTTGCACTTAAAAGAACTTCCGCAGCTTTTTGAAAGCATGAATGTTGATATGTGCGATATAAAGGCAGTAGGAGTTTCGACAAAACCGCGTAATCAGAAGGGCTCGTATATGCCTGTATTTACAGCAGGCGAAAGCTTTGCAAGAGTGATTGCAAAAGCTTTGGGTGTACCGCTTTTTAAAACCTCACATCAGGACGGACATATTATGGCAGGAATTACCTCCTGCAAGGCAGATGAACTTTTGAAAGAGGAATTTATATGCGTTCACCTTTCGGGAGGAACAACAGAGATATTGTCCTGCAGATATGAAAACGGCAGTTTTAATCCTAAAATCATAGGAGGAACAAAGGATATTTCGGCAGGACAGCTATTGGACAGACTGGGAGTAGCACTAGGTATGAAATTCCCGTGCGGCAGAGAGCTTGACAGGCTGAGCCTTACGGCAAATGAAGATATAAGCCTTAAAATATCACATGATAAAGGCTTTATAAATTTTTCCGGAATGGAAACTAAGCTTTTGAATATGACAAATAAAGAGGACTCGGCAGTTCTTGCAAAGTCAGCGCTTTTATTTATAGGAAAAAGCATAAATGCTGCTCTGTCCTTTTTAAAGCCATCTAAAGTACTGTTTGTAGGCGGAGTTGCCTCAAACACAATTTTAAGGAAAATGTTTTCGCATCAGGGGTATGAAACATATTTTGCTTCTTGTGAGCTTTCGAGTGACAATGCAGTTGGCATCTCACATATTGCAAAAAAGTTATTTGAGGAGATGATATAGATGGAACCGATTATTGCAACAGTCAGCCAGCTTAATTCGTATATGAAGCGTCTGGTTGAGGGGCAGAGCGCCCTTAGCGATATATGGATAAAGGGCGAAATCTCCAACTTCAAGGAGCATTATTCGGGACATCTTTACATAACATTGAAGGATGACGGCGGAGTTTTGAAGGCGGTTATGTTTAAAAGTGCAGCGTCGGGTCTTTCCTTTAAACCTGAGGACGGTATGAAGGTTCTTGCCCGCGGCAGAATAAGTGTGTATGAACAGGGCGGAACATATCAGCTTTATATAAACGAGATGACGCCCGACGGCGTAGGCGAACTGTATATTGCATATGAAAAATTGAAAAAACGTCTTGCTGAGGAGGGACTTTTTGATGAGGCGGCGAAAAAGCCTATACCAAAATATCCCGAAAAAATCGGCGTTGTAACCGCAACTACGGGTGCTGCCGTACGTGATATAATAAATGTAATAACAAGGCGTTATCCGTACTGTGAAATTATAATATATCCGTCGCTTGTGCAGGGAGCGGGGGCAAAGGAAAATATAGTTGAGGCAATAGAGTATTTTAATGAGCATAACCTTTGCGATACCTTGATTGTAGGCAGGGGCGGCGGCTCAATAGAGGATTTGTGGGCATTTAATGAAGAAGAGGTTGCGCGCGCGATATATGCGTCAAAAATACCGATAATTTCGGCGGTAGGCCACGAAACCGACTTTACTATAGCTGACTTTGTGGCGGATCTCCGCGCACCTACGCCGTCTGCGGCTGCTGAAATAGCAGTTCCGTCACAGCTTGAGCTTTCTGCGGCTGTAAGCGGTATGCAGGGGCGAATTTGTACAGCAGAAGTGAACTATATAAAAAGACAGAGGCTGTCGCTTGACAAATTAAAGCCGAAAAGTCCGCAGAATATGATTGATGATATGCGGCAAAGATGTGATAATATGCTGCATCAGGCGGAGAAAAGTTTCCGCTTAACAGAGGCGGGGAAGAGAAAGATTATGTCCGAGCTTTGCGCAAAGCTTGACGCAATGAGCCCGCTTGCTGTACTGAATCGCGGATATGCAATCGCGGAGAATGAGCAGGGCGGAGTGATTAAGGAAGTAAAGAATTTAAAACAGGGTGAAATATTCAAGCTGACGCTTTCGGACGGGAGCTGCAAATGTGAAGTAAAGGAGAAAGAAAATGTTTGAAAAGAAAATAAAAGAACTTGAGGAAGTAGTAAATAAGCTGGAAAGCGGTGAGGCAAGCCTGTCTGAAAGCCTTGAGCTTTTTGAAAAGGGGATACACCTTGCAAAGGAATGCAATAAAATGCTTGATGAGGCGGAAAAGAAGGTTTCTGTCCTAATCGGAGGAGAAAAGAAAGATTTTGATGAAGAATGATTTTATAGCAGGGTATGCTAAAATTACCGAGGATGCGCTTAAAAAGTATATGCCCGAGGGTGATGCAGCGCAAAAAAAGCTTTATGATGCGATGAATTACAGCATTTTTGCAGGCGGAAAGCGGTTGCGCCCAATGATTATGATGATGACGGCAAAAATGCTGGGGAAACCTGTTGATACGGTTCTTCCCTTTGCATGCGCTATGGAAATGATACATACATATTCGCTTATACACGACGATTTGCCTGCTATGGATAATGACGACCTGCGCCGCGGAAAGCCGACAAACCATAAGGTTTTTGGTGAGGCGACAGCTATACTTGCGGGAGATGCGCTTTTAACAAAAGCATTTGAAATTGCCGCAAAATACGGCACAGAGTATGCCGATAGCGACAAGGTTGTAAAAGCTATATCAATCCTTGCAGAGGCGGCTGGCTCTGAAGGTATGGTGGGCGGTCAGGTAATCGATATTTTTGCAGAGGTGGAAGACTTAGAACAATTAAAAAATATGCACGCTTTAAAAACGGGTGCGATAATTCGCGCATCAGGAGTAATAGGGGCTGTTTTGTCGGGAGCAGACAGTGAGCAGATAAATGCAATAGACAGCTATTGCTATAATTTGGGGATAGCTTTTCAAATACAGGATGATATTTTAGATGTTCTGGGAAGTGAGGAATCGCTTGGAAAACCGATAGGCAGCGACGCGGAGAATAACAAGTCAACATATGTGACGCTTTGCGGAATAGACGAAGCAGAGAAGCTGCAAAAGGAATACATAAAAAAGGCAAAGGAAAGCCTTGAAATATTTGAAAATACAGAAGAATTATCGCTGCTATGCGATATGCTGGTAAACAGAAAGGCGTAGAAAATGAATTTTTGGTCAGAAAGCGTGCTTGTGACAAGCATATTGTCGTGGTTTGCGGCACAGGTTATAAAGGTATTTTTTTCACTTATTCAAAATAAAAGATTTGATTTCAGAAGACTTGTAGGTTCAGGCGGTATGCCAAGCTCGCACGCATCTTTTGTAACAAGCCTTGCGACGGCAGTGGGACTTGAAAAGGGATTTAGCGGCACGGAATTTGCTATTTGCGCAGTCTTTGCACTTGTTGTGATGTATGATGCGGCAGGAGTGCGCAGAGCGGCAGGTCAGCAGGCTCGCATACTCAATAAGCTTATGGAGGAGTGGGAAAAATCCGATTTTTCCCACTCCGATAAGCATTTAAAAGAGCTTTTGGGACATACTCCAAAAGAGGTATTTGTCGGCGCACTCTTGGGAATTACAATTGCGCTTTTGAGGCATATGTTATAGGAGATTTTATATGCTTTTTGATTCACACGCACACTATAACGATAGAAAATTTGACGGCGACCGTTTTGAAATTTTGGACTCCATGGGAAAAAACGGGATAGGTTATATAGTAAATGCAGCGGATTCTATGGAGTCAATAGACAAAATTCTGCCGCTTTGTGAAAAGTATGACTTTATGTATGCGGCGGTTGGCGTACACCCTGAAGAAGTGGGAACACTTTGCGAGGCGGATATTGACAGGCTGAGGGAGTTTTCAAAGCATAAAAAAGTCTGCGCCATAGGCGAAATAGGACTTGACTATCATTATGACGATGTGCCCAAAGATGTGCAGAAATATTGGTTTGACAGACAGTTGACCCTTGCGGAAGAGGTAAATTTACCCGTTATAATACATGACCGCGAGGCGCATGAAGATTGTCTTAATATCCTGAAGAAACACGATATAAGAAGGATAGGCGGAGTCATGCACTGCTATTCCGCCAGCTGCGAAATGGCAAGGGATATTCTGGGTATTGGAATGTATTTTGGATTTGGCGGAACAGTTACCTTTAAAAATGCGAAAAAGGTGCAGAAGGCTGCAGAGGTAATTCCGCTTGAGCGGATTTTACTTGAAACGGATTGCCCGTATCTCGCGCCCGAGCCTCATCGAGGAGAGAGAAACAGCTCTCTTTTAATGCATTATGTTGCGGAAAAACTTGCTGAAATTAAAGGTGTAAACGTAGAAGAGGTGGAAGAAGTTACTTTGCAAAATGCAAAAAGGCTATACGGTATTTGAATAAGTTTGTTTAATATACACAGTAAAAAAGGAAACCAAACCAAATATTTTGTAAACAAATTTTGAAATTTATACAGCATAAATGTTGCATTTTCGCATAAGGAATGTTAAAATATAGCTGGTTTATATATAAAAAATGAAACTTCAATAGCAAAAACTTTCAAAATTTGACATTAGAGGTATAAAATGTACGGTTACGAAATTTTGCATGAGGATATTTTGGACAAGTTAATAAAAAATGTCCGAAAGGGTATTTCGCAGCACGCGTATATTTTTGAAGGCGAACGCGGCGGCGGGAGCTTTAGTGCCGCACAGCTTTTTGCGAATACTTTGGTTTGCAGTAAAGAGGAAGTGTCCCCTTGTGGAAACTGTACCTCCTGTATTCTTGCAAAGGCGGGAAATCACCCTGATATCAGTATAATTACGCGGCAAGCGGATAAGAAAAACATAGTAGTTGAGCAGGTAAGAGAGCTTTTAAAGGATTCGGCTAAAAAGCCGTATGAAGATGAAAAGAAAGTTTATATCATAGCTTACGGCGACGATATGAATGAACAGGCACAGAATGCCTTTTTGAAACTCTTGGAGGAGCCGCCCGAATATGCAGTTTTTGTGATACTTGTAGAAAATATTGAATCCCTTTTGCCTACAGTTCGTTCAAGGTGCGAAATAATAAAATTTCCGCCTGTGTCAGCGGAAAAGATAAAAGCTGTATTAAAAAAGATTTGCCCTGATATAAGAAATGCTGATTTTTTAGCACACTTTTCGAGGGGAAATCTTGAAAAAGCGAAAAAACTTGCAAAAGACGAGGGTTTTATGCCGCTTAGGAGCGGTGCTATAGACATTCTGCTGAAAATTTTATCGGCGGATTTGGCACAAAGCTATGATGTGGCTGAATTTGCCGAACTTAACAAAGATGATGCCGAAACGATTTTGAAACTTTGGAGCGGTTTTTTGCGTGATATAATGCTTATACAAAATGACGGTGAAAAATTTATTGTAAATACCGATTATAAGGACAAATTGATAAATATATCTGAAAGAACAGACGAAAAAAGGATAGTAAATGCCATGACCGAGGTGGAAAATGCATATCAAATGCTTAAAAGATATGTAAATCTTCATGTTCTCATACTCAATTTGGCATTCAGAATAAAGAAGGGAGCATAAGTTTATGAACAGATTTACAGAACTGACGCCGAGCATAGAAAAATTGACGGAAAAATGCCTTAAAAACGGATATATTGACGCTGCATTTTATGATAAATATGATGTAAAGAAAGGACTACGAAATAAAAATGGCACAGGCGTTTTGACGGGACTGACCGAAATAGGGGAGGTAAAATCCTATACTATTGATGATGGGGAAATGATACCCTGCAAAGGCAAACTTTATTACCGCGGTGTGGATATAGAAGAAATTGTCAAAGGCTTTTCGGAAGAAAACAGGTTTGGTTTTGAAGAAACAACATACTTGTTGCTTTTCGGCGAACAGCCTACAAAAGCTGATTTGGATGAGTTTAAGCACGATTTGGGTGTGTACCGTCTGCTCCCTACGAGCTTTGTCAGGGATATTATTATGAAAGCCCCGTCGGGAGATATGATGAACACGCTTGCAAGGAGTGTGCTTACTCTTTATTCTTATGATAAATATGCGGACAGCACCGATGTAAAAAATGTGCTTAGGCAAAGTATGCAGCTTATTGCACTGTTTCCGCTTTTGTCAGTTTACGGGTATCAGGCATACAATCATTATCAAAAGGGAAAGAGCTTTTTCATTCATACACCTCCTGAAACGCTTTCAACGGCAGAGGCAATTTTGTATATGCTAAGGCCGGACAGCAAATTTACCGACCTTGAGGCAAAACTTTTGGATTTATGCCTTGTCCTGCATGCAGAACACGGCGGAGGAAATAACTCCACCTTTACAACGCACGTCGTTTCTTCTTCGGGAACGGACACCTATTCTTCGGTTGCGGCATCATTAGGCTCTCTTAAAGGTCCTAAGCATGGCGGAGCTAACAAAAAGGTTGTGGAGATGTTTGAGGAAATAAAAAATAATGTATCCGATTATAAGAACGAAGATGAAATACGTGAATATTTATGTAAAATAGTTAAAAAAGAGGCATTTGACGGAAGCGGACTTATATATGGCATAGGTCATGCAGTCTATTCGCTTTCCGACCCGAGAGCAGAGATATTAAAGGGTTTTGTGGGAAGTCTGGCTAAGGAAAAGGGAAAGGAAGAGGAACTGGAACTTTACCGTACGGTAGAAAGGATTGCGATAGAACTTTTGGGAAGTAAGAGAAACAGACCGATAAGTGCAAATGTGGATTTCTATTCAGGATTTGTATATAGTATGTTAGGGATTCCTCTTGAGCTATATACACCTATTTTTGCAATAGCGAGAATTGCAGGTTGGAGCGCACACAGAATTGAAGAACTTATGAGTACAGGAAAAATAATAAGACCTGCCTACAAGAATGTTGCAAAGCATACAGAATATATCGCGATTGATAAAAGAGGATAAGAAAACCTCAGCCAAAAGGCTGAGGTTTTTAAAGTTTAATACTTATGTCCATGATTTCGCCGTCTCGGTAAACGGTTAGAATTATTGTATCTCCTTTTTTGTGGGTATCTCGTATTTTATTGATTTCCGAAACTGATTTTACAATATTTCCGTCAACTTTTAATATGAGGTCGCCCTTTTTTATCCCTGACTTTTGAGCAGGTGAATCCTCAAGGACTGATTCGACAGTCACGCCGTGTTCGGCATCCGCACCCTTTATACCTATGGTAAGTCCCGAAGGAGCAAGCCCCGTGTTTATGATTGATTCTGCTATTGACAAAATATCATTTGACGGTATTGCGAAAATGATTTTATCAGTATTTGCAGATATAGAGCTTGTAAGCATACCTATAACATTTCCGCTTTCATCTGCAAGACAGCCACCGCTTGCTTGAGCGCCTGCTGCGTCGGTTTGCAGAAGATTTACCGAGTTTCCGTTTGAGAGCGATACGCCGTTATTCACACCGCATATTATACCCTTTGTTACAGAAGCACCTATATCACCGCCCAGAATGTCGGCTATGGCTATTACGGTATCACCTATCTTTACATTATCGGAATTTCCCAAAGTCACAGGAGAAAGACCAGATGCATCAATTTTTATGATAGCAATATCCTTTGAAATGTCCTGTCCGACAAGTTTTGCTGTATAAGTGTCTTTGCCGATTATGACGGAAGCCTCACCGTTTGAACCGATTAGGGAATAGGAAGTGAGAATATATCCGTTTTCGGAAATAATCATACCCGAACCAGAGCTTGTCTGTGACGAAATTCCGAAAAAGCTACGGTAATCGGTCTTCCCTGAAATGCGCACAATACTCTGAATATTTTTTTCAAAAACTGCATTAAGATTTGTGACCGACTCTCCTGTATCAGTCTTTTCTTCTCCTTTAGAATAGGAAATAACCGCTGACGGTCTTATATTGGGAAGAACGATAAAAGTATATGCTGTGAGAATAACAAAACATGTTATAAAAGCGGTTAAAGCGGAATTAAACCACATAGGAAACGGCTTTTTTATCTTGTCGGTATTTTCGGGTGTTGGTGGATAGTTTTCGAGCTCCTCTGCAAAGGACAGCTCTTCCTCCTCATTTTTAGTGTTTTCATAGTCAAATTCTTCTGTTGACATTTTTATCACCTCTTGAAAAATTTCAACTATATTATAGTACAATATCAAAAAAAGAGTATGAACAAAATGTAAATTTTGTTGACAAAAAGGCGTATAAATGATAAATTATCCGAGAAAGAGGCGGAAAAAGTAATGTTTAGCGTAAAAGAGATTATTATTACTGAGGGACTTTATGATAAAATAAAGCTTTCGGGATTTATTGAAAGCCCGGTGTTTATTACAGAGGGGTTTAAAATATTTAATGATAAGGAAATGCAAAAGGCAGTGCGAACTTTTGCGGAAAAAACGGGCATTGTGATTTTGACCGACTCAGACTCGGCAGGCCTTAAAATCCGTGCATTTATAAAGCAGATTGCAAAGGACGGAATTGTTTTTGATGCATATGTACCTGAGATTTACGGCAAAGAAAGACGCAAATCGGTGGGTGGTAAGGAAGGAATTTTGGGTGTAGAGGGAATATCTGAGGACATTATTATGGAGGCGCTTAAAAAAAGCGGAGCAAAGGTTTGTGGAGTAAGAGAGGAAAAGCGTGCAAAAACGCCCATTTTGAAATCGGATTTTTATGCACTCGGTTTATCGGGGCGTGAAAACAGCCAAACAATTAGAAAAGAATTGTTAAAAGAACTCAGCTTGCCCACAAAAATGTCTTCAAATATGCTGATTTCGGTAGTAAACAGGCTTTTAACCAAAGAGGAGCTTGGCGATTTGGTTGACAAAATAAAAAAAATATGACATAATATGCGTGGTAAATTAAAATTTTTAAAAGAGAGTTGCTTATGGAGAAAAAATCCGCAAGGACTTGGCGTTGGATAGTAAAAAACGGCAAAAAGTCCTTCCCGATAATTGTATTATTGAGCCTTATAAGTATGGCGCTGTCCTTGATACAGGTACGTTTTGCAACGGCATCAAAGGACGTTATGGATATTGCAACAAAGCAGGCGGAAGGAGTGCTTTCTACTGCATTTTTTACGCTTGTTGCGCTGCTCGTTATAAGACTTATACTTCAAATAACGGTAAATTACCTTAATGTACATGCTTGTTCGCGTTTTGAGATTTCGCTTAAAAGGCATATATTTAGTATCCTTTTGAGAAAGGACTATCTTTCGGTTTCAAAATTCCATTCGGGCGAGCTTATGAACCGAATTGACAGCGATGTGGCCGTTATTGTAAATGGAATTATAGATATTCTGCCTTATGCAGTTATGTTTTTAACGAGTATAATAGGCGCATTTTTTGTTCTTTACCGTATTGACGGAACTTTGGCACTGATTATACTGTGCGTAGGCCCTCTTGTAGGAATTGGTGCACGCATTTATTCTGCAAAATACAAAAAAATGCATAAGCTGTGTCAGGAATATGACGGAAAAACAAAATCGTTTATGCTTGAAATTCTGCAAAATCTTCTGGTTGTAAAGTCATTTGGCTGTGAGGAGAAGATGCTTGACAAAAGCGAGATGCTTCAGACAAAAAGCTATAAACTCCGTATAAAAAGAGTAACAGTTTCGGTTTTTGCGCAGATAGGAATGTTTTTGATATTCAATGCAGGCTACTATTTCGCTATGGCGTATGCGGCGTATAAGCTGTCGCTCGGCGAGTTGACATACGGTGATGTTACCGCGATTTTGGCACTTGTTTCTCAGATACAGTCGCCATTTAAGAGTATATCAAGCCTTATCCCCAGGGCGTTTGCAGTCGCCGCGTCGGTAGAAAGACTTTTGGAGCTTGAGGACGTAGCGGATGAACCCTTGGGAGAAAAGGTGCTCCCTCCTGATGTTTACGATAAAATGGGTAGCATTGTTTTTGATAATGTCACCTTTTCCTACAGCAACGACGCCGTTGTTTCGGGGATAAACATAAATGTGAAAAAAGGGGAATGTGCGGTAATTGCAGGCGAGTCGGGAGCAGGGAAAAGTACGGCAATAAAACTTCTGCTTGGAATTATGTCAGCGCAAAAGGGAAGAATTTATATAGAATATGACGGTCAGCAATTACCTGTCGGAAGAGACACAAGAAGCCTCTTTGCATATGTTCCGCAGGGGAACCTGATTTTGTCGGGGACTATCCGTGAAAATATTGCCTTTGCAAGAGATGATGCGACAGATGAGCAGATAATAAACGCCGCAAAAGTGGCGCAAATCTGGGATTTTATAAAGACGCTCGATAAGGGACTTGATACCAAGCTCGGAGAAAAAGGTCTGGGCCTTTCGGAGGGGCAGGTTCAGCGTATTTCCATAGCACGCGCAATACTGCACGACGCACCGATTTTGCTTTTGGACGAGTCAACTTCGGCGCTTGATTCCCAGACCGAAAAAAATCTGCTTTCTGCAATCCGTGAAATGACAGATAAAACCTGTATAATTGTCAGCCATAAGCAGGCGGCATTCGATATTTGCGATAAGGTTGTTTATATTGAGAAAAAGAATAATAAGAACTAAAAAAACCGCTTATGAAAGCGGTTTTTTTATGTGAGAAATTATGCGCGGTATACGTCATCTGTGTCTAATGTCTGTATTCCTGCAGATAAAAGAGCCTCCTCTGCCTTTGCTGCGTCGGAAACTTTTACAACCATAACTGCCCTGTCCGCAGTTTTTCCGACAAATGCGTACATATAATCTACATTTATCCCGTTTTTCAGGAAAACATCAAGTATTTTGGAAAGACCGCCCGGAGTATCGTCCATAGAAACCGCCAAAACCTTTGTGATTTTTACGATGACACCAATTTTCTTTAAAATCTCGACGGCAGCTTCAGGGTTATCGACAATAACCCTTAAAATGCCATATTCCGAGGTGTCAGCAAGCGAAAGCGCACTCATATTAACATTATTTTTGCCAAGTGCCTCAATGACTGCGGCAAGCCTGCCCGGCTTGTTTTCTACAAAAACTGAAAGCTGTTTGATTAACATAATACTTTACCTCCTATTTAAGGTTTCTGTTGTCAATTACTCTTTTTGCCTTACCTTCGCTGCGGGTTATTGATTTTGGATTTACCAGATGCACTTTGGCACCGATTCCCAAAACTTCACGGATTTTTGCAGTTATATTCTTTTCAAGCAACTCGACTGAACGAATATCATCTGCAAAAAGGGTTTCGCTCATTTCAACATTTATGTCAAAGGTATCGTTGTTATTCACGCGATCAACTATTATCTGGTAATTAGGCGTTATACCCTCGCCGATTTTCAAAAGTACCTCTTCAATCTGGCTCGGGAAAACATTCACGCCGCGGATAATAAGCATATCGTCACTTCTTCCGCACGGCTTTTTCATACGGATATGCGTTCTTCCGCATTTGCAAGGTTCGGGAATAAGTGTGCAAATATCGTGTGTACGGTAGCGGATAAGCGGAAATCCCTCTTTTGTGATTGTTGTGAATACAAGCTCGCCCTGTTCGCCGTAGGGGAGTTGTTCGCCAGTATCAGGGTCGACAATTTCGGGGATAAACATATCTTCCCAAACATGCATACCTGCCTGCTCCTCACATTCACAGGCAACGCCGGGACCCATTATTTCGGAAAGTCCGTAAATGTCATATGCCTTTATGTGAAGTTTTTCTTCTATTGCAGTACGCATATCCTCTGTCCAAGGCTCTGCGCCGAAAATGCCCGCTTTCAGTTTCAGCTTATCTGTAAGTCCTGCCTCTTCTATTGCCTCACCTAGATACATGGCGTATGAGGGAGTGCAGCAAAGGGCGGTTGAGCCGAAGTCAATCATTGTTTGAATTTGGTTATGGGTGTTTCCGGAAGAAGTCGGGATTGTGGTAGCGCCTATTCTTTCTGCACCGCCGTGTGCACCAAGGCCGCCGGTAAACAGTCCGTATCCGTAGGATACCTGTATAAAATCGTCCTTTCCAAGACCTATTGCTGTCATCATTCTTGCAACACAATCTTTCCATGCATCAAGATCATTTTCAGTATATCCTACAACAATTTTCTTGCCAGTTGTACCGCTTGATGCGTGAACGCGTACAATTTCATTAATTGGAACGGCAAAAAGTCCGTAAGGATAGTAATCCCTTAAATCCTGCTTGTATGAAAATGGCAGCTTTGAAAGGTCATCAACAGATTTTATATCGGAGGGTTTAAGACCTTTTTCGTCCATCCTCTTGCGGAAAAGTTCAACATTTTCATACATTCTGTTGACTTGCCAGATGAGCCTCTCACTCTGTAACTTTTTGATTTCAGAGCGAGGCATAGTTTCAATTTCTTTTTGCCACATCATATAAAATCACCTCCTAAAAATTATAACCAAGCTCAAAGGCTTTTAGATTTACCTCCAAAAATTTTGGAGGAACTGTATTTTTAATGGTCTCAAGCCATTTTTCATAAGGAATATCGGTGCTTTTTGCCATAACACCTATCAAAACGACGTTTACCGCCTTGAAATTTCCTGCATTTTGGGCAAGCTCCAAAGCATTTACAAAGGTAACATCAGCTTTTTCGAAAAGTGTTTTTTCTATATCATTTGGATATTCCATCGCACCCGTTATAACGGGCATCGGGTCAATTTCCTGTGTGTTTACAATAATTTTGCCGCCCTTTTTAAGATATGGTAAAGCACGGTATGCCTCAAGCATTTCAAATGCTAAAATTATGTCCGCCTCGCCCTTTCCTATTATGGGTGAGAAGACCTTATCGCCGTACTTAACATAGGTCACAACGCTTCCGCCGCGCTGGCTCATTCCGTGAACCTCGGAAACCTTAACGTCAAAACCCTCGTTTATAACGGTATTTCCGAGGATACGGCTTGCAAGCAGCGTTCCCTGTCCGCCTACGCCGACTATCATCACTTTTTTATTCATAATCAGTCCTCCTTAACTATGGCGTCAAACGGGCATACATTTACGCACAGTCCGCAGCCGTTGCATTGAGTCAAATCTATCTTAACATTGCCGTCTTTATCCTCAAAAATTGCAGGACAGCCGAGTTTCATACACATTTTACATTTTTTGCATTTATCGGAAATTACACAATGTCCCGTATATTTAACTCTTTTTAAGAGTGCGCACGGACGCTGTGCTATTATAACGGACGGTTCATCGCGCTCGGTTTCCTCTTTTACAACCTTTTCAAAGTTTTTAAGGTCAAACGGGTCTGCTATCACAACGTGGTCAACACCAATCGATTTGCAAAGTGCCAGAAGGTCAACCTGTTTCGTTTCTTCTCCGCGTATTGTATAGCCCGTTGTCGGATTATCCTGATGTCCTGTCATACCTGTAATTGAGTTGTCAAGTATGATTACAGTATTTGCGCCCTTGTTATAAACAATATCTATAAGCCCTGTAATACCTGAATGGATAAAGGTCGAATCGCCTATAACCGAAACAAGCTTCTTATTAAATTCGGGTCCGCGTGCTTTTGCCATACCGTGTGCGCCGGAAACAGATGCGCCCATACAGATTGTAGTATCAACGCTTGAAAGCGGTGCAGCAGCTCCCAGTGTATAGCAGCCTATATCGCCCGACACAACAAGACCGAGCTTTTTCAAAACATAAAATGTGCCTCTGTGCGGACAGCCCGGGCATAAAACGGGAGGTCTTTGCGGTATAGTTTCGGTAATTTCGGTAAACTCAGGCGCAGGCTCACCTAAAACCGCTGTTTTAATCATAGCGGGTGTGTATTCGCCAAGCATAGTAAAGGCGTCTTTGCCTATAACCTCAACACCCAAAGCCTTACAATGTTCCTCGATAAACGGGTCAAGTTCTTCTATTACATACAGCTTATCAACCGATTTTGCAAAATCTAATATCAACTTTTCGGGAAGGGGGTAAACCATACCGAGTTTTAAATAGTTCACCTTATCTCCTAATGCCTCTTTTGAGTACATATAGGAAATACCTGCGGTTATTACGCCGATTTTCGAGCCGTTATCCTCTATTTTATTAAACTCGCAATTTTCTGCAAATTCGATAAGCTTTTTCGTGCGTTCCTCAACAACAACGTGACGTTTAACAGCCATTGCGGGCATCATAACGTATTTTGGAACGTTTTTTTCATATGGCTTAAGCTCAACATTTTCTCTTTCGCCTATTTCAACAAGACTTTGTGAGTGGGAAACGCGCGTTGAAAGACGTAGGAAAAACGGCGTGTCAAATTTCTCGGACAGTTCAAAGGCACGGCGTGTAAATTCCTTGCATTCTGATGAGTCGGAAGGCTCAAGCATAGCTGTTTTTGACGCTTTTGCATAGTGGCGCGAATCCTGTTCGTTCTGTGATGAATGCATACCGGGATCGTCTGCTACACAAAATAAGAGTCCGCCGTTTACACCTGTATAAGCTGCTGTGAAAACAGGGTCTGCCATTACGTTAAGTCCGACATGTTTCATACAGGACATAGCTCGCGCACCGCCT